>JAICIM010000026.1 GCA_025928885.1 Ktedonobacteraceae bacterium
AGTTGAAGTAGAACGTCCTAATATCTTTGTATTATATGAACAAAATATAGGTTTACTTTCCCCGCTGATCGCCGAAGATCTCAAAGACGCGGCAGACCAATACCCGGCAGAATGGATTGAAGCAGCATTTCGTGAAGCTGTGCAACATAATAAAAGAAAATGGACTTATATTCGCGCCATCTTACGGCGCTGGGAAACGGAAGGCAGGCAGACATGGAACGCCTGAACAATATTTTAGGAAGAACGATACCCCGGCGTACACAGGACCCGCAAACCGCGCCAGGAGCGCCAAACAGAGGACCGCGCCAGAACGCCGTGCCACAACAATATACCGGTCAGCATACGGCCCAACCACCCGCCACGCGCCGGCCTCTCCCTGAGCAAACGGGGCGCATCGCAAGGCCACAATACCAGGGTGGCACACAGCAGCGCTCTCTGCTGCCACCGCATGCCCATCTGCGCAACGCTCAGGCCACCCAGAATCGCAGCGTGGAGGCGTATACGCAGAAATTGCGCGTCGCCCAGGATTATCAACAGTATGACGAGCTACCTGCCAGTCGTCCCCAGCAGCCACCACTCGACGCCGCGCCAACGCACTACCCGGCGCGTCCTCGCCTCAAACAGGACGTGCAGCGCACCATGCCTCCGCTTCCACCCAATCCCTACTCATCCAACAATTATTATCATACAGACGATCATGGCCCGGCCCTGGCAGCCGATGTCTATCAGGAACAGGACTATGTAGACGAAGATGATATGGACGGGGATATGCTCTATGGCGATTACCTGGACGAAGAAGATGAGTACCTGGAAGAGGATGATGAAGTATCCGTCTATCAGCGTCAGGATATCGCGCCTTTGCCTGCGCCACGCAACAACTATCCACAATTGACGCGGGAAGTGCCAGCGCTCCCGCCACCGAGCGCATACCCACGTCTAACGCGCGATCTGCGCACAACACAACAGACGCCGCCACCAGCGTCTCAGCTGCTCCCGTCGCGCACACAGGAGACCATGAACTACCAGCGCACGACGCAGCCGCTCAAGCCGCATATGGTGACTGAGACACGTCAGCAGTTGATACCTTCTCGCCAACAGGCTCGCCCACAAGCGAGAGTACCAGAGCGCTTCGCCACCATCCCCGTCTCCTCGATCGCTCCCATCGCGGCTAAAGCTGTTTGTCCGCGCTGCAAGGGGGCTGGCTATCTGCGCCTCGATGTACCCTTTGGCCATCCCAACTTTGGCAAACCAATTGCTTGTGAGTGCAAAGAGACCGAGCGCAAAGAGAAGCGGCGTCAGCAGTTGCGCGAAATGTCCAATCTAGACGCCTTCCATAGCCATACCTTCAGCACCTTCAACTCGAACGTTCCGGGCATGCGGGAAGCGTTTCAGGTCTCAGTCACCTATGCACAAAATCCCGACGGCTGGCTATTCCTGATCGGCCCAAATGGCTGCGGTAAAACACACCTGGCCGCCTCCATCGCCAACCAGAATCTTGATAACGGCTCAGTCGTCCTTTTCTCAGTCGTTCCCGATCTGCTCGACCACTTACGCGCCGCCTTCGCTCCCAACGCAACAGAGGTCTTTGATCAACTGTTCGCCAAGATGCGCGAGGCTGAAGTGCTGGTGCTGGACGATCTGGGAGCGCAACAGAGTTCGCCCTGGGCCAATGAAAAGCTCTTCCAGCTCTTGAATTATCGCTACAACCTGGGCATGCCCACCGTCATCACGGCCAATCCACGTGGGCTACAAAGCATCGATGAGCGCATCCGTTCGCGCCTGGGCGATATCAGTCTGGTTAAGACGGTGAACCTTGATCGCGCACGCGACTACCGCCCGAATCACGCCAGACACAGGGATTAGCAGGGGACATGATCGTGTGCTTGCGTTTGCATTCTGCAAGTGCTATCATAACGTTAAAATGTCCCCGCATTCGTGGGCTTCCTCCGCACATTCAATTTTTACCAACGGCCCCACTCGCTCAATGAGCTGAGAGGGAAGCCGCGATAGATAAGTAAGGAGCAAAAATGGGAAGCATTTTTAATCCACGTGATCCAAAGTGGAGCAAAGAATCCCAAGAATTCCTGGAACCCAGAGGGATCATTCCCGCTGTCATTGAGTCAACGCCCCGTGGCGAGCGCTCCTGGGATCTCTACTCGCGCCTGTTAAAAGAGCGCATCATTTTTATCGGCACCCCGATCGACGATCAGGTTGCCAACAGCATCGTTGCTCAATTGCTATACTTGCAGAGCGAAGATGCGACCAAAGATATCAATATGTATATCAACTCGCCCGGCGGCAGTATCTACGCTGGCCTTGCCATCTACGATACCATGCAATACCTGCGTCCCGAGGTCTCGACGGTCTGCATGGGCATGGCAATGAGCATGGGCGCGGTCCTGCTGGCTTCTGGTCAGAAGGGCAAACGCTATGCGCTGCCAAACTCTACCATACTGATTCACCAACCTCTCGGTGGTGCTGAAGGTCAGGCAGCGGATATCGAGATCACGGCACGCGAGATCCTGCGTCTGCGCCGTAGCCTCTACGATATCCTGTCTCACCATACCGGTCAGACGCCTGAGCGCATTATGCAGGACTCGGACCGCAACTACTACCTGACCGCACCCCAGGCCGTAGAGTATGGTCTCGTTGACGACATCCTGACAGCACCCGAGCAGTAAGTAGTTCGTTCTCACCTATCAAAACAAAAATGCTGAAGCTCTCTTCAGGCACAAACAGAACTGAAGAGAGCCGGTGTACGCAGCATTTTAACAATGTTGTAATGGATACGATGTATATGTATGTCGTATCCATTTTTTTATATCAAGCGTATCAAGCGTATCAAGCATATCCAGCAAAGGAGAAGCAGACCTATGCCCAGAAAAATCGTGCCATCACTAACCGGAAGAACGATTCGCTGTATCCTCTTCGATTTTGGTGACACTCTATGGACGCGCAAGGACGCCACCATATGGCAGCAGGCTGAACAGGAAGGCAACAAACGAGCAGTCGCACTTCTCCAGAAGCTCTTTCCAACCGCAACGCTTCCCGCCAGCGATCCAATTGCGTTCGGCGATCAGTTCCGCAAAACTATCGAAGTGCAGGCACGCCAGATTCAGCAGCCAGGATACGAACCGGATTTCGCCCTGGCTACTCAACAGGCGCTACAACAGCTTGGCCTGCCAACTATAGAATCTGCAATCGCATCTGAGATCTTCGAGGCACTGCGCGTGCGCATCCCCGAATCGCGCCACCTCTTCGACGATATCCTCCCCACGCTGGCCGAACTGCAACGCCGGGACTTCCTCCTGGGCGTGGTGACGAACCGCTGGTATGGTGGCGAGCCATTTTTGGAAGATCTCCAGATCATGGGCCTGCTCGACTATTTCGACGCCGACCACATGGCGATCTCCGCCGATCTAGGCATTCGCAAACCCAATCCGGCCATCTTCCAATATGCGCTCGACGCGCTCCACGTCCCGGCAGAAGAGGCGGCGATGGTCGGCGATTCGTTTGGAGCCGATGTCGTTGGAGCGAAACATCTGAATATCTTTGCGATCTGGAAAACCTCGCCCCGTCTGCGTGCTGAAGTCCGCAAAACCCTGCCAGCGGGCGCACCTCTTGACGGCGACCATCTGGTCGCATATTCTTACAAGAGGAGCGCAAAAAAATATGACCTCTCTCCAGAGGATAGGCAGACGCGCCCCGACCTGATTATCGAGCATCTGCAAGAATTGCTGGATGTGTTTTTAAAGGCTGGGCCACAGTGACGCCAACAATACGCAAATGGCTGTTTGAAACGCTCTACCGCAATCGCTACCTGTACCGCTTTGCCAGTACCGTGCCTTTTGCAGGACAATGGCGCGTATGGCAACGGCTGGTGCTGCCGCGCATTCGCGGGATGGAGGTCTTAGAGCTGGGCTGCGGCCTGGGCGACCTCCAGATCGATCTACGCAAAGCCAGCTATCAATCGCGTGCCATCGAACGCTCTCCTCAGATGGTGGCGGCGGCTCGCGATACCTTGCGCTGGCACAAACTGGGCGACCCGGCCAACATCATTCTGGGATCGGCACAAGCGCTCCCCTTCGGTGATGCCTCGTTTGATACGGTCGTCAGCACGTTTCCTTCCGAATACATTTACGATCCCAACACGATTGCGGAAGTGGAACGAGTGCTGCGGCCCGGTGGTCGCCTGATCGTCGTCGAAGGGGCAAACCTGCTGCCTGTTGGTTTCCTCCAACCCTTGCTTGTGCTGCTCCAGATGCTCGTTTATGGCCCCGCCGCACTCTTAGGACGCCGCAAGCAGAACCAGGTCGAGGAGAACAAAGTTCCCAGGACACAGACGACACACACAGATGGCACCATCACTGAAGTTGTCCCCGATGCGTGGTTTGGACGCAACATCCCGTTGGAGCGTTTCGATCTACAGCGTCGCTCCGAAGTGGTACGCAGTCGCCGCTGGGAGGTCTATATCACCATCGGAGAGAAAACCCCGTGGCCCGTCGGTTCTAAGGAGTCCTGATCTGTTGAAGCAAACGGAACGCTGGCGAGGAGCCATCTCCGCCAATATCGCCGTCCTCTTTTTCGGACTGGCCGGTGTGCTGGGCAAGCTCAGTACGCTCGCATCGCCCCTCATCGTCCTGGGACGCGTCTTCTTCGCCAGCCCCGTACTGCTGACGCTCTGTATCGTACAAAAACTGCCCCTGCGCCCTCAAAGCCTGCGCGATGGTATCACCTTAGTCGGCCTGGGTGCCTTGCTTGCACTGCACTGGACGACCTTTTTTCAATCCATCGCCGTCTCCAACGTCGCCATCGGCCTGCTCTCCTATTCCAGTTTTCCCCTCTTTACAGCGATCTTAGAGCCACTCCTGCTCCGTCAACGCCTCAGCCGCATTCATGTCGTCGCCGCCCTGCTCATCCTGCCCGGCATCTACCTGCTGGTCCCCTCGTTCACGTTCCAGAACCAGACCACGCTGGGCGTCTTCTGGGGCGTCCTCTCCGGGGCCACCTTTGCGCTGCTGTCCGTGACCAATCGCGGCCTGGGTGAGCGCTATCCAAGCCTGGTGATCAGCCTGTATCAGGATGGCGTGGCAACACTCCTGCTGCTGCCAGCACTCTTTCTACTGGCACCAAACAATGCTTCCCTCTGGACTCCCCGCGAACTCCTCATCCTCCTCTTTCTGGGCGTGTTCTGCACTGCCCTGGCTCACACCCTCTTCATCGCCAGCCTGCGCTTGATGACGGCCCAATCGGCCAGCCTTGTCGCCAGCCTCGAACCGGTCTGGGGCATCATCTTTGGCATCGTGTTGCTTCACGAGCTACCCACACTCAACACCCTCCTCGGCGGCCTCCTGATCGTTGGCGCGGTCATGCTTCCGGCGCTATTGACGTTCGCCTCATCCCGCACAAAATAAAGCATTGTTCCGCCTGGCAGCGGTCAACATCCATTTATAGAAATATAGGGGTATTACGGTACTTTTCTCATTGTTTTATTGACGACAGGCAATTAATCTATTACAATACAGCAGATAATCAGGATACGTGGGAGGGAAGGTCTAGATGTCGAACGTGCCGGGAATACAGAAGCCATCAACACACAGCAACCGGGATCATTTGTTGGGACGCAAGCTGCGCGATGGAGAGTATCTCATGCAGCGCGTGCTGGGTCATGGGGGGATGGGCAAGGTCTATCTCGCCATGCATACCGCACTGGAGATGCCCTTCGCACTCAAACAGGCCCGCGCCGATCAACCACTGCCGGAAAGCGTCATCGCCGAGCTGGATCTGGTATTGCAGGGCGGAGAACACGTCCAGCGTACCGCCAGCCCGCCGGCGCAGGAACCAGACTTCCCCGTCACCGGAGGCGTCCATACCGATCGCTTTTTGCGCGAAGCCCTGCTCCTGACGCGCCTCCAACATTCGGCGATTCCGACCCTCTACGACTACTTCTTTGAGGATGGCTTCTGGTATCTGGTCATGGATTATATCCCCGGCTCCACATTCAGCCACTATTTACGCACCAATGCGCCTCTACCGCCCCTGGAGGCGCTGAATTATGCCATCCAGATCTGCGATGTCCTCGATTATCTGCACCGACAATCCCCCAGCATCGTCTTTCGCGACCTCAAGCCCTCCAACCTCATCTTAACGCCAGATGGAGCGCTGATGCTGGTGGATTTCGGGATCGCTCGCTATTTCAAAAATGGACAGGTCAACGATACAATGGACCTCGGTTCGCCCGGCTATGCCTCTCCCGAACAATATCAAGGTGAAGGTCAGACCGATGGCCGCTCCGACCTGTTTAGCCTCGGCATCATCCTGCGCGAAATGCTCACCGGCAAACGCCCGTCCTCCGTCTCAAATGGCACGTCCGACGAACGGCCCATCTCGCCCGCTATGGCCGGCCTCATCACGCTGGCAACACGTCCAGAACCAGATCAGCGCTTTCAATCTGCGCATACCTTCTATCTCGCACTCGAACGCATCTATGCTATCGAAGAACAACTTGCCTATCAGCGCCACATCGATGCAACAACTGGTAATGCCCTCAACAACGAAGCATCGCATGTACAAACCCTCACGGACCAGCAACGGGACGAAGCGGAAGCGTTACCCGCCCCCGATGACGCAGAACTGGTCGAGGTAATTCCCGTCCAGCCCGCAAACAATACCACGATGATCCGGCTCACGCTACCGATCATGCCCGTCCTATCCTTCAATCTAGAGCAGCGCCAGCAGACGCGTGACGCACTTCAACAGGCACGCCGCGAACGCCTGAAACAGGAGAGCCTGGAAATTCAGATGGCCTCGGTCGATGAAAGTTTGAAGCGCCGCTCGCTGGTCCTGCTCTCGCAAACCTCGCATGCACAGGCAATTAAAAAGCCTGAACCATCACCTGCAGAGCTTCCGCAAGCTCCACAAACACGACATACATTGCCTGGCATGCTCAAAATATGCTTTCTTTTCACGCTGATCCTCTGCCTTTTACTGGCATCACTCTTCTCTTATATGCGCTTCACTCATAGCACCATTCCCGTTATCACTCGCGGCCAACCACAAGCATCATCTCCCACCAACACCCCTACGCTGGCCGGCTCCTGGCAACTCTTACCGTCGCCACCATCCACGGAGGCCGACAATACCGCCATCTACGTTCAAACAGGGGGCCGCTTCTACATCTATATGAGTGGAGGCTATCGGGGTACGCTGGCATCGCCGCAATATGATCGCAATCTGTATCGCTACGATATCCAGACGGCGCAATGGGAACAGCTCAGCCTCAAGAACTTTCCGGGCATGCTCAATAATTCGGTCGCAGAGGACGAACGCGGCCAACTGTTCTTCACAACAGGTTATTCGACCGATACTTACAAGGTAACGCCTCTGCTGACCCTCTATCAACCCGTTACAGGTCAGATGCGCAAGATCACGCCGCCGCCCAGCATCACTTTTGGCTTCGCAACGGCGATGCTGACCGATCAACAGGGCCATCTCTATCTCACCGAGGGCTACCAGAAAGCCGGCGATCCAGCAGTCGAGGCCGGCACCGGCTGGTATCGCTACGATATCGCCTCAGATACATGGCAAACGCTGGCACCGCTCCCGGTCGGTCTCGGCTATGCAACGCTGGTATATGATGCTAATGGCGATATTCTGTTGCTCGGCGGGGCCACTGACGCGGGCCAGACTCATCAATCAGAACACATCTATCGCTATGATATCGCGCACAATCAATGGCTCCAGCCGCCTTTCACGTTGCCGCACCCGCTCAGCGGCTCAGCAAGTTGTGCGCTTGATAGCAATCATATTCTCATTGTTGGAGGCTATGATGCTAACCGCAAGCAAGGGGTACAGGAAACATGGCTTTTCAACGTGCGAACACAGCGCTGGACCCAACTCGATCCTTTCCCCAAAGGCGGCTCTGTATTGGGAGCTATCGCTTGCGATAGTCACGATCACGCCTATCTGATACGCGGTGCCAGCGATCCCAGACACCCGACAGCGGATTTCTGGCTCCTGACGTTTCACGAGGGGTGAATAATCTCACCAATTAACAGGCCAACCGTCACCGGTGCCTCGCTCCAACGATAACAGGCCAACAGCGCATCGCGCATGCCCTCGGCCTCGGACACCGTTCGCGCATGGATCTCAACCAGTGGTTCACCAGCACGGAGCTGATCGCCCAGCTTCGCTTGCAAAACCAGCCCGGTACGATGATCGATCTGGTCGCCTTTCTTAAAGCGCCCGGCCCCCAGCCTCATGCTGACCAGCCCGATCTGTTCGGCATCGATCCCGGCAATATACCCGCTACGTGGCGCGGTCACCATCGTACGTACAGGTGCTGTGGGCAGGAGCGCTGGCCGTTCCACCTGACGAGCATCTCCTCCCTGAGCAGCAATCACTTCGGCCAGCTTTGCGACCCCTGCCCCCGAACGCACAGCCTGCTCGACCTGCCGCTCTGCCTCGCTCATGTTCGCTGCTTTCCCCGTCATAACCAGCAGTTCGGCGACCTCGTGATAGCATAGCTCGCTGATATCGACCGGACCCTCGCCACGCAGAATCGCTATCGCCTCGGCCATCTCCAACGCATTGCCGACCGCATGGCCCAACGGCTGCTCCATTGAGGTAATCGCCGCCACCGTATGCATGTCCGCCAGTTTCCCGATCTCCACCATCACTACGGCCAACTCACGCGCCAGTTCCTGTGTCTTCATAAACGCACCGCTGCCAAACTTGACATCGAGCAACACATGCGAACTGCCAATCGCCAGCTTCTTGCTCATAATGCTGGCTGCGATCAATGGCAAGCTGCTCACGGTTGCAGTGACATCGCGCAAGGCATACATCTTGCCGTCAGCCGGGGCCATATCCTGCGATTGCCCGGCCAGCACTATATTATGTTTTACCAATATATCAATAAACTCAGCACGCGAAAGTGTGGCGCGAAATCCCTGAATCGATTCGAGCTTATCGACGGTGCCGCCTGTATGGCCCAGACCACGCCCGCTCATCTTGCCCACCGCGACGCCACAGGCTGCCGTCAGCGGGGCCACCGCCAGCGTGACCTTATCGCCTACGCCGCCGGTGCTATGCTTGTCCACCACTGGGGTTACGATATCGCGCACACGCAACTGCTCACCCGAGCGCATCATCGCCAGCGTCAAATCGCTGGTCTCGCGTGCGTTCATCCCACGCAAATAGACGGCCATTAACCAGGCCGCTATCTGATAATCGGGGATCGCGTTTTTTGTATACTGATCGATCAACCAGTCAATCTCTTCTGTGGTCAGCGCCTCTCCGTCGCGTTTCTTACTGATTAGCTCAACTACTTGCATAGCTTTTCCCGACAGTTTTTTATTCTTCCGTCAACACAATACGGATCGCATCACTACTAAAGCCGTTTTCCGTCTCTATCTGATAGCGGTTTAACGTCTGGCTACCAAGCCGCGTATTTTGATCAAGCTGTATCATACCATTTGTATAGTTATACTTATCGGCCTTTTCGGGTGAAATTCCCTGGATGATAATCGTATCAAACTGCGCCGAGCGATAGGCTTTGAGCGCCTTATAGAGCGTGGCCACTTGCTGCCAGCCGACACAGCTCGGATAGCCGATCCGCACAACCTTTTTGCGCCCATAGCTTTCGCTCTCATCGAGAACGGTATACGCCAGCGCCCCAACTTCTAGCTCCTGCAACTGGCGCACAGTACGCGGGGGAAATGTCGTCGGAGGCTCGACAACGGGAGCAGCAATGCTGGGAGAGGGCGCACTGGCTGCACCTGTCTGCTGTCCGCCACTGGTTCTCTTGCCTCGCGTTGCCGGGGCCACCGCCGGCTGTGGTGAACGCGGCGACACAATCGGAGGTTGCAGCCCTGGTGCAGGTTGCGGCGGGCGCGACTGTACATACGGGGGCCGCTGAGATGCTGAACCTGAAGATCTCGATGGAGGAGGAGGTGTAGCAGCTGGTTTCTGGACGATATCTCGCCCACAACGCGCACAGAATCTGGCATAATCGGCATTCAAGCCGCCACAATAGGGGCAACGCATAACGAACCCTCCTGATGAACATCGCGAAGATGATATCTACTGCACTGTAGTATACCATACCCCTTACCCCATCAGCAGACCGCACCTACCCCTGCTTCACAATGGCCTCCACCAGCCTGGCATTCGAGTTCGTCTTCTCAAAGAGGCGGATTACCTGCTCAGTACCCTCGCGCCTGGGCAGATCGGCCATGCGCCGTCTGACGATCGCCATTGCCCGTAGCTCGTCCGGCGAGAGCAGCCGCTCTTCCTGTCGCGTACTCGATTGCGTCACATCGATGGCGGGAAAGATGCGCCGGTCGGCCAGCTCGCGCGAGAGCCGCACCTCCAGGTTGCCCGTTCCCTTAAACTCTTCATAGACAACCTCGTCCAGACGGCTTCCCGTCTCCACCAGACAACTGGCAACAATCGTCAGGCTGCCGCCCTCTTCCAACGAACGGGCCGCACCAAAAACGCGGCGTCCCACTTCTAACGCATGAGCATCGATACCACCAGAAAGCGTTCGGCTTCCATAGCCACCACGCGCGTTGCGGCCTCCCGACCACATATCGCTGCTCAGGTTATGCGCACGAGACAGACGCGTTAACGAATCGAGGATCATAATTACATCATGGCCTCGCTCAACTTCTCGCTTTGCATCGTTCAAAGCCTTCTCGACAATGCGCCCATGCTGAGAAGCGCGTTGATCAAAGCTCGATGCATACACATGCACCATCGGTCCGCGCATCTCCATGCGCCACTCGGTCACCTCTTCGGGACGCTCATCGACAAGGCAAAGAAACAGATGCGCCTCGGGATGATTGGTCAGGATTGCCGCAGCTGTCTGCCGCAAAATTGTCGTCTTCCCCGCCTGGGGAGGCGCAACAATCAACGCTCTCTGTCCAAATCCTAACGGTACGAACAGATCAATCAAACGCGTTGCCACAGGTGTCGCTCCTGTTTCCAGGGTAATCCGACGATCGGGATGTATCGGGGTAAGTTTTTCAAAGGGAGTACGTGTTGAAGCCACTCGTCCTCAGCCTCCTGTCTCTACTAGCGGGTCCACGCCTCCCCTTACTGTATCACATCAGGTCAAACTTTCCATAGCCATGTTCTCTAGAAGACATACGCGGCCATCAATACTTCTTAACGGCCATTGCCCAGCGCTTGCAGCAGTAGCTTGTTGTCACAGCTCAATTCATCAGCAAATTGCTTAATCTGACGGAGAAAATGCGGGAGAGGGCCTGTATTCTCGATCACGCGCACCGGTTTGCGAATACCAAACTCAGCCTTGAGGCGTCTCGCCATATAACGCCTGTTATCTCTGGCATAATACCAACGAAAAATGTCGTCGGAAAAAGAGGGATGATCGTCGTTCGTCTCAGAATACTCTACACGCTCATGCACCCGGCGCAAACAGGTCTCTATATCTGCATCTAAAAAGAGGAAGTAGGAATCTTGCAGAAAGTCGGCGGAGAATTGCTTCAATGCCATGTGGTAGGCGTCGCGGGCAAACTCAATGGTCAGCATATCTACATGCTCCATGTCTGTCCGCGCCCTCTTCTCCAGATCTTTCAAGGCATCATCAAACACAGTGAAATCTTTAGCATCGAAGCCATTATGGGGAGTAGGTCGAAATTTCTTATGCTCGGTGTCGGCCACAAACATTTCCCATAGAATGTCATAATCGTTAAAGTGTTTTACTCTCCAGTCCTGATGTCTCATCAGGTGGTTCAGATGACGTGCAGCGGTGGATTTACCGCTTCCAGGACGACCCAATACGAATACTTTTACAACCATAAAACTACTCTCCTGCTAGCTAACACTCATGACCATGCTTGTTTTCAGCACGCGAACAACTCCTTTCCCGCAACTCCACAAACAAAACAATCCTGTGCGCTCTCCTCCCGCTAAAATGAGAGAAGGCGCATCTTCTGCGCCCCTGAATAGAACAAACTACCTGTCCATCACTCATGTATCGCACTGACTTTGTGCGTCTCTTCGCCGTTGACATACCTCCCACGCATTACGCTATGGACATCTATCTGTTATCTCTTGCGCCCCCTTTCGCACCTGACGGGAACGCATTCTGCTCATATCTATTGGCTTGGGACGTACCATCCCTGGTGATAACGCGGGAAGAAGGTGGTTAGCTTTAATAGAACTTAGTATAGCGGATAATTTGTAAAAAACAGCCGAAAGCAACCGGTCGTAGGCGAAAAAGGCTATACCTCTATTTTACGCAGACCTATCAATGTATCGCCGCGCGACCTGGCTCTATTCGGGCTGGGACAGAGGAATGATGCCCCGATTATGCGGGTCCCAGCTCATCACAACATCACCACCTGCTCGCTTCCCAATATCTAACCCCTCATCCAAAAAGCGCATTAAAAGTAGCCTTGCCTCCACAATGGCATTTTCAGTCGAGTAACGTTGCAATATCTCGCGCAATTTGCTATGGAAATACGAAGATACAGCCAGGCGCACGGTGATATTGGAGAACGTGACCATGTTTTCTGGCAATGTCGGTTGTCCGGTCGGAACACGCTGCGGATCAATCTGGTACGATCCCTTCAATATCTTTCTGAGCAGTTCGGCCTTCGCTCTCGTCTGCTCCAATGGAATTCCTTGCAGCACCAGAAAGAAACGGTCGGCGTTGACACGATAGAGTTCACACTTGCCGTCATCCTTAAAAGCACGCAATTGCCCCTGGATGCGCTGCCCTACCACACGGCTAATATCCCTCGCCATGCGATCGCCATACTTATTGGCCAGGCTACTCTGGTTATCGATATCAATGGCAATAAACGAGACGACATCTCTGGGCTGGTCTTCCCCATCCATTGTCATCACATCCCGCAGGATACCTTCGATATGCAAAGCGAAATCATTCTCGGCCTGAAACTCCCGAAAGAGTGGGTCCACATTTCCTGGCGCGGCAATGAGGTCTCGCAATTTTCCTCGGGGACGCAAACGTACGCTGTATGTCTCCAACAATTCGCCGATCATACTCCCCATCAAACGCAAGACGCGCTGATCATCTTCAGAAAAAGCATGGGGAGTTGATGCAGCAACGTACATTACCGCAATCGACATGCCATCCTGACCTTCTATCGGTACGGCAATTGCCGAGCGGACGCGTTCACTATCATCGTTGCGGTTCAGGTTGCTCTCCTCTGAACGCCCCATCGGCTTATCTTCACTGGAGATGATGGGCTGCGCAATGATATGCCCACTCTGAAAGGCACGCAGACAGGGGCCAATGGCCGATCCTAGCGGATGAACGGCGGTGACGTTGACTTTATAGGGGGAGAGTACACTTTGCGCACGCACGATGAGCGCTCGTTGTTGCAAAGAGAGCACCGAGGCGGGATAATTCGGCAACAGGATGCAACTGAATTTCCAGCGCGGCCCACCATATTCCGTCTGCCCTCCAATCCTCACAATCACTTCCGCCAATCCCTTGAGCACTGAATCCTCATCGCTACCGATACTCTCCAGGTCGGTGGCCGACTCCAGCACGTCCCGCATCCCGATACCAAAACAGGTGCGCGAACGTTGCGCCTCGTCATAAACTGGCCCTAATAGTTGATGAATGGCGGTCACGATTGCTTTTGAGAGGGTCAGGCGTCGCGAACGACGATCCAGAAGGATCAACGTGTTATCCAGTGGAGCCTCTTCCACGCGATCCTCCGTCATCACAGTCAGAGGGAGCAAGCGATAATCGGTTGCATAGTCGAAGGTCGGCGCAGCTACCAGCAAGGTATGCGAGGAGCGGCTTGGGTCAAGCCAGCCAATAAGCGATTCTCCCAGCTTCACGCACTCCTCAACGCTCTGGATCGTCTCCACCGGAACCGGTGGCTCCAACGGCAGAATGAGGGCGGCAGTCGCATGAGGAATATCTTCACAGATGAGCATGAGTGAGAGACGTAATGCACGAGAGACGAAGTAACGCCAGAATAGTTCGTTGCGTGCTCCATCGACGCGTGGCGGAATAGAGAGAAACAGGCTCTTTTCATGATTCCCTTGCGCTCCACGTCGTTCCAGCAACGATGAGTGGTCGCTCTCTCCATAGACAATATGCCAGATTAAACCAACATCGGGAGGAATATCGCTGGGCGCATAGCCAGCATCAATCAACTCCCGAATGATCGCCAGTTTATCCAATTCTCCAGGCGTATATAACCTTCGCCCCTTTGGCCCTGTCGGACGCAAAGGCGAAAGCAAGCCATATTCTTCCCAATCGCGCAGCCGGTTCTCGCTCAACTGAAAAAGCTCCGCCGCTCGACTGATCGTTACAGAAGCCTCTGCACGCCCCTTTTCCATGTAGCGCTGAATACGTTCCTGCGCTTCTACATCATGCAAATGCTCACGAATTCTTTGTCTGCTCCGCTCATCCATGTTTTATTCCCTCTAACGCGTACACCTGTCTCGCTCTACTGGGCGTATGCTTAATAGTAACATATAAAACAGCTTTTTGTATAGTTACCTATCATCACAAAATTAACTTTCATGACTATCCTGTTTAACAATAAATTTCTTCATCAACTTTCTTTACATTAACCAGTTTTTCTTAGTATTATACCTGCTTTTTCCGAACAAAATTCCGATCATTACCCTACAATCCTGAGATTTTGTACCTCATCCTCAAAAAATTTGGACCCCATCCGTTGACAAATTTCCTCTTTTTCAGGTACTATTATGATAGTGAAATATGAAATTACTTATTGCACGCTAACATTCTTGACATTCCCTTTGGGAACTTCACGACGTAGGACGAAGAGCTTTATCTAGACAGATCAGACGTTGATGCTTTCTCAGCACCCTTGATGGAGGTATCGCTCGTGAAAACGGCAACCGCTTGCTTGACCACAGAAGAGTGTCCCCTGGATGATGAACAACAATGGCGAGATCTCTACACCTGGTTGCTTCCTCTGGTTGAGATGTGGGTCTACTACGCCGATGTTCCATCCTGGTTGGGACAGCAAAAAGAGATTTCTGAGGATATCACGCAGGAGGCGTTGCTGCGCACGTTCCGCTACGGCCAGCGTGCAGAGCGCGGAGAGGTCCGCTCCATTACTTCCCTACGATCGTTGAGTAGAACGATCGCCCAAAACCACTTTCGCGATCGACGCAAAAAAGAGCGCTGCCTCATCCGTCCAACACTTGAAACGCCGCTGCTGGAAACGATCGACCCCACCAGCGAGCCGCTCGACCCCGCACAAATCGCGGTGGATCAGATGATGCTTTCGGCAGTGATCATCGCAGCTGCCCGCACCGTGATGAAGTTCCCGCAGCGCCAGCGCGTCGCTCTGCTGACCGACCTTGCGAATACTGCCGACTTCGGCGAACATCCCGGCCTGCTCGAACAGGCGCTTTCAGAAGAAGGGATCTCCCTGCGCGACTACTCCCATCCGCTCTCGCAGGAACAGGGCGAGCGCAACCGCCACGCAGCCCTGCTCTGCATCGCTTACAAGAGACTGCGCAAGGAGATCGAGGTGTAACAGCTCAATCCTACCTATCGTCCTATCTTGACAGCTTGAAGACGATAGCAATGGGCCATACTAAACACTTACCGGCAGCGCTAAGCGCTCGCCTTCATCCAGAAAAACAATGTTCATAAACTGTTCGATACGTGCCAACATTATGGTACGTCACCACTTCTTTGTTTACGTCTTTCTTTTATTCAATTGGCTCCCAACGTCTAAATGCCGCAAATGTCGGATCAAAAGAGATAATTACGTTACCTCCTTCATCTACCCCTTGCTTGAGCGCAACATCCAGTTCCTGAATGATTTTTGTAATTACATCCATCAATGAAGGATACGTCCTGCGCATTTGAGAGAGCTTTTCATATTTATAGGAACTGACAGCGAGATGGACTGTAATATTTGGTATAATTAAGCTGCTATCAACTATCTCTGACTGCTCCAAAGCAATATTGCCTGATAAACTCCGCTGCAATTTCATAGCTACTGCACGGGCCTGCTCTAAACCAAAGTCTCGTAATATCAAATAATAGCGATTACCACTCATATAGTACATCTGACAACTGGCTGATCGGGTGACAAGCGAGAGGATATATTCGTGAATACGTGACCCGATCACCTTGCTCAAATACCTCACCATTTGATTGCCGTATCTATACGTCAAACCTTCCTGATTATCCAGATCGATGCCAATAAAAGAGAGTACACTATCCTGTCCCTTTTCTCCCTTACCAACCTTCTTATCTTCCATCTCACTGCCGGCCATCAACTCCTGATCTATGTTCTTGAGCAACATGCTCATACTCTGAATGAAATTATTCTCCGATAAAAACTCTGCAAAAAGGGAGTCCACCAGTTGAGGGGTACGAATGAGCTTCTCAAAACCATATATTTCTTTCTGGTGCGCTCGATACAATAGCAATGTGTCTTCTGTCATTTTTCCCATAATTCTTAACAATTGTTGATCTTCCCGCGAGAAAGCATCTTTCTTTTCCGCAGCAACATATAATACCCCGATATGTAGTCCCTGTTCTTTCCCGATAGGCAGCGCAATATTGGAAGAGATCGGCCCCTCAATGTCTTCGAGCGCTGTTTTCTCCACACGGCTCAGTTCGGGCCGGTAAATCACATATCCGCTCTGATAGGCATGGATACAGATATTTATTTTTGCTTCTAGAGGCGAGATGATCGATTTTCCGATCACATAGGGACTTTCACTGCTCTGAGCATAGGTAACAAGATTGTGCAGCTTGAGCGGGATCGTCTCCCTATTTCCTATCTCGGGCAACAGTATCTGACAAAAGCGCCAGCCTCGATGATGCCCCAGACGAACGACCATATCGGCAATTCCCTCAAGAAGCAGGTCGTGATAATCAGCACTGACCAGCGCCGGTATATATTCGTCGCGCATTCCCAGCCCAAAACATTCCTGGATGACGGTTTTTTCTGCGAAAAGTGGTGCAAACAAACGCTGAATAACTCTCACCACTTCGCGCCTGAGTGATAATGTGCTTAACCGTTTATCCTTTCGTTCCAACAAGATCAGAGTAGTATCCTCTGGTTCTTCTACAGGTATTTCCTGCTCCATCGTAGTTAAAGGATAGACGGCATAATCGGTAGGATAGCGAAACGTCATTTTCGTCGTTAATAAAATGTGAGATGAGCCATCGTTTTTGAGCCAACCTACCAGCGAGATACCCAACAAGGAGAGATTCTCAATATTCAAATCAGAGAGCCTGGGCGCAGAAAGAGGCAATATCAGACCAATAGTTGTATTAGGTAAAGAATCGCTCACTCATTTGAGCGCTACTCGTAACGCGTGAGAGACAAAGAAACGCCAGAAAACTTCTTTTTTCGTTTGTTCAATTCTTCGATCAATCACCACTTCATCAGAAAAAGAGCTATGCAGCGACAACCTCAATTCATCTATATTAAGTAATTTATCTATACCAATGGACATATCGCCAGGAGCGTAATTCGCATTCATCAACTCACGAATAATGACCAACTTATCCAGATCTTCTTCAGAATATTGTCTATGCTTCGCATGTCGATACGGGCTGAGTAAGTGATGCTCCTCCCAGTCGCGTAACTGGTTCTCGCTAAAGCCAAAGAGACGAGCAACATGCCCGATCGTCACAGAGATCTCAGATCGCCATTTCTTCATTTCTTGACGAATTCTTTCTTTTACTTCTTCTCTCGCCAGGTAGCGTTCAATAGACTCTTGCCTCTGTCTATTCATTTGCCCCTCATAAGCATAAAGTTCATTGCTATCTTCCAGACAATTTGACATCACATCAGATATTTTGACATCCCTTACCTGCCAAAGTCAACATATATTACTTTATCTTATAAAATAGGGTTAACTTACATCAGCTCGTTTCAAAAAATATCTTTTACCATTCCTCATTCTCCTGCTTTTCTCTCGTATATACTATTTCTCCCCTCCCAAAATATCTTTTCATGTCAATATTTCTCCCTTCATCTATCCCCAAAATATGTATTATGACCTCCCATCATTGTATACACATATATACTTACATTTTTTCAAATATCAGCTTCTACTCATTGACGATTCACTATTTCTTCTATACATTAGAAATATATGGCCCGGGTTGCTTTTTCAAACCGTCAGTACTGCGTCATGCTTCATAGTAAACCTACAGTAGAATTATCGGCATATCACTGCCATCAGGAGGTCTCTCTATGAGAGAAAAACATTACCACGCAGACTCATCAGAATTACATGATCAACAATGGGAAGATCTCTATCGCTGGCTTTTCCCTCTCGTCCGTAAATGGGTATGGAACGCTCGTATATCATCCTGGTGTGGTCAACAACAGGAAATTACAGAAGACATTACCGCCGAAACGCTCTTGCGTACCTTCCAACAATATCAGCTCAGTCATAAAGGAGAAACATCCCCCATTTATTCGCTCAAAGCATTGAGCAAGACTATCGCATATCACTACTTTCAAGATCGTATCAGAAAAGATAAGCGCTTGATCCAGCTTTCATCTTCCCGCTGTGCGCTATTCATAGGGAAAGCCGCGACATCCAATGTAGAGCAGGTGGCCTGTGAGCACCTCATTGAGACAGAACTGCTCATTGCTTCGGCCAGAACGATCGCTCATATCCCTCCTCGTCAACGGCTGGCTATGCTCATTGATCTCGCACAACGAGCTACATTTGATGAGTCCACAACTACGCTTGAACAGGCGTTAGCCGCACAAGGCATTCAACTGAGAGAGTATAGAGACCTGTCGTCATGTAGTCCAGATGAACATGCTCAATATGCCTCTCTTCGTTCGCTTGCCTACAAACGTTTAAAAAAGGATATGGCAAGATAAGTCTTTCTGAGGGGCTATGGCCAGGCTATAGCCCCTGAAGTCATTCCCGATGCAAATTACAATGAAGAATTTGCTACCACCAGGTTACTTCCTATCTTTGGCTTATCGACCGGCCAGCCACTATGAAAGGGAGGGTCCGCCAGGATATTTTCTACAACACCTGTAGCGTACTCCAAAAATCTCTCGACAGTACCGACGTTATAATAGAGCCTGACTGCTTCTTTTGAGAGACTGTGCTCTCTCACAACCTCATCGTTCATATAGAGCCAGTTCCGCTGATTGTCATTATAGTAGCCCCGCATAATTTGATCGGAGACAAAATGACAATCCGGCAAAGGTGGTTCCATAATGCGTTGATGAATACGCTGAATACATGTATCCAAGTCGGCATCAACAAAGAAAAAGTAGGAATTCTCTAGAAATTCAGGTTGAAATACATTAAATGCATTCTGGTAATCATTACGGGCAAATTCAATGACAATGACACCTGATCCCTCCTCTTCTTCTACCACCTGCTGGACTTCCTGCTCTAATCGTTGCAACGCTTGATCCAGTACAGAAAACTTCACTACGTCGAAGCCATCGTAAGCAGTCGCCTGAAAGTTTTGCATGTTTCCAGTTTCCTTTTCTTTCTGAAACATGCTCTGTAAAATATCATAATCCCTTTTGCGGTACACGGTATAGCCGCGACTTTCCACAATGTTCATAATGTGATGCGCGGCGGTTGTCTTACCGCTCCCCGGACGCCCCAAAACAAATAATTTCAGATACATATCACGCCCCGCACTTGCCCATGACTACACAAGAGCATTTTATTATGACAATGCTCCATTACAACTACAGGTGCCGACATACTCAATTTCCCCCTAAAGAGTTTCACCTTTACAAAAAATAAAAGAGCCTGATGATAACCAGGCTTTCTACAATCAAGAAAAGAAAGCTATTTTACACTTCTAACACTCCCCAGGTTTTTTGGGCCGGTTTATAAGCGATAATGACATCCCCTCCTTTATCCAATCCTTGCTGCAATGCACTATCCAATTGTTGGCTGATCTTTGTGCTAACATCAACAACTGAAGAAGCCTCATCCAACATTTGCCGTAATTTCTTCCCCCGATAGGAGCTAACAGCCAGATGAACGGTAATATCTGGAAGAATTAACACACTATCAGCCACTTCTGATCGCTTCAATGATATGTTGCCGGTCAAACTTCTTTTCAACTTTTCAGCCACCTCACCTGCCTCTTCCAGAGAAAATCCTCGTAAAATGAGATAAAAGCGACTTGCATACATATAATACATCTGGCAACTCGCATATCTCGTGACAAGCGAAACGACATTATCTTGAATACGCAAACCGATGGTTTTGCTCAGATGGCGCATAATCTGATCGCCATAACGACTGGCAATGCTCTCCTGGTCGTCAACATCCAACCCGATAAAGGAAACGACATCATGCGATACTGCCGCTCGTTGCCCATCTGAAAGATTCTCTCTCTCCACGCCCACCCCATTCTCATCACTTTCGAGCAAGACCTGAATATTCGCTAGCAGGGCTTCAAGATCTCTCATAAAGCTATTTTCAGAAAGGAATTCAGCAAAGAATATATCCACAACTTCTGGAGTGCGCATTAAACTGCGCAGATCTTGTGTCACCTGGAGACGAGAACTATAGGTATTCAACATATTCTCGATAAAGCGACCGATCACTCTAAGAAATTGCTGATCTTCCTTTGAAAAAGCATGTAATTCGTCGGAGGCAACATACAGGACTCCAACTGGCTGACCGTTTTCTGCCCCTACGGGAACTGCGATATTCGACTTAATATCTCCCTCAACATCAACAAATACGGGCATTCGCTCCTTTAAAGAGATCTCAGGCCGATAAATGATACGACCACTCTGAAAAGCGCGGATGCTGACGCTCGTTTTTGATTTTTCGGGCAAAAAGATCGATTCTCCTGGCACATATGGGCTGTTCGCACTCTGCGCCCGCGAGATCAGCCTGCGTTGCTGAATCGGAAGAGAAGCAATAGATGTGTCAGGTAACATAATATGGCAAAAACGCCAGCGATCCTCCCCATATGTCGTCTTTCCTCCCAACCAGACAATCAGATCTGCTAGCCCCTCAAGAATAACATCTTGAAAACCTGCCACCTCACTCATGTCAGTTGCCGACACCCGCTCATCGCGCATCCCAGGACCGAAGCAGGCACGCATAATCGACGCTTCCTGATAAAGCCGGGAGAGCAGGCGCCGAATCAGCTTCACAAATGCAACGTTGAGACTAAGCTTCTTGAAGCGCTTATCTGGCCGCTCCAGCACGATCAAGGTCGCATCTTCGGGGGATTCGGACCACTCTTCATTGCTCATTCTCACTAATGGATAGATCGCATAGTCAGTGGGGAATTGGAAAGAGGGACAGGGAGTATAGAGAATATGGGTTGAGCCATCGATCTTGAGCCAACCGATCAGCGACTCTCCCACGATAGAGATCTTCTCAGCTGTTGGTATCACCTCATTCGACAGGCGATGCAACGGTAAAATTAAACCCACGGTCGTGTTTGGCAGGTTTTCTCGAATCAGCATTAATGACATGCGCAATGCTTGCGGCGCGTAATAACGCCAGAATACCAGCTCTTTCTCAGACTCGATACGCATATCGATGGGGGCAAAAGCACCATCGCTATCGCTCTGCTCACGTCTGATAGTGGGCAGCGATCTCCAGAGCCTATCGATATCTCCGGGAATCTCCAGCACCCCATACTTCGCATCTACCAGCTCCCGAATAATTGCCAGTCTATCCAGATCATCCCACGTGTATTGCCGCTGACCACCATCTTTATTACGGATAGGATGGAGCAGGCCGAGACCCTCCATTTCGCGCAGTTTGCTCTCTTTAAATCTAAAGAGTTGCGCCGCTCGCCCTATCGTAATCGTTGCATCACTTCGCGCTTGCTCAATAGTACTGTGAATACGAGCCTGGACCTCTTCGTCCTGGAGATGTCGCACTATTCTCTGCCGGTTCGTATCTTCCATGCGTACCCCCTGAAAATCTACTAATGCTATGAGGTTTCCTACAATCATATTCAAGAATGTTGCAAACAGTACTATTGATAACCGGTAACCGCTTTCTCCCTAGAATTCATTATACTCGGTTCACAGAAATCTGCATATATATGCATGTAGAAGTACTACTATTCTTATGAAACCAGTCGGAAAGCCGTCTCCCCTCTATTATCCTCGCGCCACATCTGCATACACATGCATATTTCTATACATCTATTATACGACACATCCATTCCTATTTTTATATATCTCTTAATAAAGGCCAACAAGTTTATCGCACAAATCTTATTCTATCTGCAAGTTTCATGAAGCACAATCGAGAAAACCGACAGAAATCCTACAAAATTTCATACATATTCTATATATTTCCTACAACAATTAAAATATATTCTCTTTTACCAACAAATATATTGACAAACACGTTAGCAATACATAAAATTACTTGTAGACATGATTATGTTTCTTGTTTTTATCTGCAAGTTTCTTTCACATAACAACACAAATCTTGCAAACATCCTCTAAAACGTAGAACGTTCTTATTCAGAGAAGTAGATCGGACAAAAAACTATTGGAGACATAGAGACGCTTGCCCGATGGAGTAGAAAGCTCCATCACCAGGAGGTATCGCATGACGCAACAAATGCCCGGCCACGTTCCGTTAAAATCTCTTCTTCATGACGAGTGCTTCTGGAAGAATTTGTACGATAAGCTACGTAAGCCAGTCACTACTTTTGTTCGCCTTTACAAAATACCTTCCTGGGTGGGTCAGGAGGATGATATGATTAGCGATATCATCCAGGAAACCGTCATG
>JAICIM010000166.1 GCA_025928885.1 Ktedonobacteraceae bacterium
GCCACATCGTTTTACCGCAGGCCATTCGGATTACAGTGCCGCCGTTCACCAATAACTTTATTACGCTGATCCAGGATAGCGCCTTGCTCTCCGTGCTTGCTGTAATTGAACTGGAGCATGAGACTTACGCGCTGGCCCTACCGCAGATAGATGCGAACAACAAACTGTTCGTCTTCATCTTCGGTGCTCTCTTCTATCTGATCCTCTGCTATCCCCTTTCCCTGTTTGCCCGCTATTTTGAGTCCCGCTTTGCAGCTGCATATTAATCATCGATGTTGAGCAATCCCCTCATGTAACGCGACGTGAGGGGATTCCATCGCCGTCGCTTCTCCATGTAACCCTGACGCGACAGTCAATGCACCTTGCTTGATTGGCTGTAGGGGAATAAGCGCTATTTGCCGTTGTGTTTCAGCATATGCATCTGTTATAGTCGTTATATCTTCTTGTTTCGTTTCTTTACGTCTTTGTTCAGGTAAAGGAATCATGGTCTATGAGTGTAGAGCAGTCTGAAGCCGATCGCGCATGGGCAATTGAGTTGCATGGCATCGATCCGATCAAGGATGAGGAGCGGCACGGCTCACCATTTGAGCTATTCTGGATCTGGTTTGCTGGCAACATTGGTATTCTAGGCGTCGTCTATGGCGGTATCCTGGCGGGTGCTGGCTTGAATCTCTGGCAGAGCATTTTTGTGGCCTTGATCGCTTCCGGCGTCTCCTTTGCGCTGGTTGGCGTCTTGAGCATCGCTGGAATACGAGGCGGAGCGCCGATGTTAACCCTTTCTCGCACCGCCTTTGGTCCGCGCGGGAATATTCTCCCCACATTGATTAGCTGGATCAGTCTGGTCGGTTGGGAAACGGTGATTGTAGTGACGGCAGCTTACGCTTTGCTGGGTCTGTTTCATCTGGCAGGTCTGCCCACCAATGTCTTCTGGACGGTGGTGAGCTTGATTGCAGTGGCGGTCCTGGTTGTGTTCTTTGGCCTGCTTGGGCATGCGACGCTGGTCTGGATTCAGCGAGCGGCGACCTGGCTCTTTGGCATTTTAACATTAGTAATCGTCGTGTTCCTGATCAGTCAAACAGACTGGGCCAAGATTGTTGCGGCTCCTCCTGGCCCCTGGGATTCTGGCGTGCTGGCGACACTGAGCATTGTGGCGGCGGGGACTGGTATTGGTTGGGTCAACGCCGGAGCCGATTATACCCGTTACCTGCCGCGCAACAGTTCTTCGCGTGCGATTGTGGGATGGACCGTCGTTGGCGGTACGCTGCCGCTGTTTGTGCTAATGATTGTTGGTGTTCTGCTCTCCAGCCGCGTCGCCAATCTCGCCTCGGCTGCCAATCCCATCGCCGTGATCGGTACGGCGCTGCCCGGTTGGATGGCCGTGCCGTACCTGCTGACCGCCGTTGGTGGGTTGGTGGTCGCCGCCGATCTCGATATCTACTCGTCAGGTCTCAACCTGCTCTCGATGGGGATCAAACTGGAACGCTATAAAACGGTGTTGATCGATGGCGTGCTGATGATTCTTGGCGCTATCTACGTCATGCTGATTGCGCAGGAGTTTCTGGGACCATTCGAGAGCTTTCTCCAACTGCTTGCTGATGGGTTAACAGCGTGGGCCGCCGTCTTTCTGGTGGACATGTTGCGCCGCAAGCACTATGATCCCGCTAGCCTGGTCGATACCGGCCCCGAAAGTCACTACTTCTATCAGGGCGGCTTCAATTGGGCTGGCCTGCTCTCCTGGTTGATTGGCCTGTTAGCGGGGCTGGCTTTTACCACTTCCCCTTTCTTTAACGGCCCTTTTGCTGTTGGCATCTTTGCGAATAGCAGTCTAGGCTTTTTAATCGGCTTTATTGTGAGCGCGGGTCTGTATGCCGTTTTGATGCCTTTTGCCTCTCCTGCCAAACAAAGGGCTATCGAGTAGCGATTGCTATACATGAGTTGAATTGTTTGTGGGAAGGGGCGCAAACCTCTTCCCAGCTTTTTCCCCGGCTTGCTTTCTTGCCACTTCATAGGGTATACTTTAAATAGAGAAACAATAACTTATATTGTTAGGTCTATACTCAAAAGTGCGGTGTTCCTATGAAGGATGCGATGAATCCTGCTAAACAAAAAGGACGCTATATCCCGAAATACTACGTGTTCTGCGGCTTCCACCTGTCTACTTGCTACCCTTGAGCCTCTTCCCCGTCAGCTTCACCTGCTCCCGCTCTCAATAAGCCGGGAGTGAGCATGCTTTTCCCCTGCTTTTCAGTGGGGACAATTGCTCATTTGTTTTCACCCTGTACATCTGCCTTCATAGCGTTTGCTACCTGTTGGTTGGATTCTCTCTGACCATCTATTACCTTTTGCTAGAACTATCTTCAGGGATAGGTCTGGTATTACTATTCCACAGCTCTGAAACACCGGTTGCCTGGTAAAACATGGCACGGCTGCTCCGATGATGCGGATCGGAGGGGGAATAGTTGCATAGTGGCCGCATAAGCGGAAAGGATTTTTATGTGTAGCGCGAGTAATGATGGGTTACTCAAGGCTCTAAACGATTCACAGCGGTATCTTGATATGGTTCACAAAGCTGAGTTGAGCAAATATGAGGCCGAATGGTTGATCGATACCACCGTCAGCAACTTTGCCAACTATTACAACAGTGGCTTTATCGAATATCGTAAGTCGGTTGCCGAAGCTGGCGACTTTGCGGCAGTTGAATGGACCGGTCAGGGAGCAACCTTTAAGGATGCATTAGGCCGCGAATATATCGACTGTCTGGGTGGCTTTGGATTGTTTAATCTGGGCTGGACACATCCAAAGGTCGTTGGAGCCGTACAAGCACAATTACAAAAAAGCCCGCTCCCTACGCAGGAACTGCTCGACCCATTGCGTGGGATGCTAGCTCACCTCTTAGCTGAGATTACCCCTGGCGATATTCAGTACAGTTTCTTTGTAGGCAGTGGTACAGAGGCCGTTGAGGGCGCGATGAAGCTGGCGAAGCTCTATACGCGCAAGAGTGGCTTTATTGCTGCCGTTCGTGGCTTTCATGGGAAAACAACCGGTTCGCTGGCGTTGACCGGGAAGGCCATCTTCCGCCGTCCCGCCCTCCCCTTGCATAATAACATCTATCACGTCCCCTATGGCGATGCCGATGCGGTTGAGCAGCAGCTACAGATCGCCCGCGAAGTTGGGAACGATATTGCTGCTGTAGTTATGGAGCCGGTCCAGGGCGAGGCCGGCGCGATTGTGCCTCCTGATGATTTTTGGCCGCGCCTGCGTCAGATTTGCGATGAATATGAAGTCCTGTTGATCGCCGATGAGGTGCAGACCGGTATGGGGCGCACCGGGAAGTTGTGGGGCGTTGAGCATTGGAATGTAGCACCCGATATCATCACCTCTGCCAAAGCGTTAGGTGGCGGCGTGATGCCAATCGGCGCTTTTATGTCCACACCAAAAATTTGGAGCGTGTTCAACAGCAATCCCTTCATTCATACCTCCACGACTGGCGGAAATCCGCTTGCTTGCGCTGCCGCTATTGCTGCGATTAATGTGACGCTGGAGGAAGGTATCGCCGCACAGGCTGCCGAGAAGGGCGACTACTTTATTCGTCATCTCAAAGATATCGCCGCACGACATAACGACATCTATACAGATATTACGGGTAAAGGTCTGTTAATTGGGCAGCATTTCGTTAACGACGATATCGGATATGCCGTTGCTTCTGGACTCTTTAAGCGTGGGGTATTGATTTCAGGCACGCTCAACAATTCACGTGTGATTCGTGTCGAACCGCCATTGGTGATTACGTATCAGGAGATCGATACCATCTTGAATCGGCTCGAAGACACGCTGCACGAGCTGCGTACTTCGGCCTCTCTCTCCGCCGTCGAGCCTCAATCATTAGAGGCGGTGGCCCTTGCTGGGGGGAGTGTAATTGATGGGACTGCGGTTGCTTAACTGTGAGTTTGTATGAGGAAGGGCATCGATGCATATTATCGTGTTGGGCGGCGCGGGTGCGATGGGACGAATCGCCGTCCGTGTGCTGACCGAATATGATGATGTTGACCAGATTACGCTGGCCGATTATAGCGAGGAGCGTGCTCATGAGGTCGCTTCCTCGCTGGCGAGCAGCAAAGTACAGGTGCAGCAGATCGACGTAACGGATGAAGAGCGTTTACGCCGCCTGTTGCACGGTGCCGACGCGGTTTTGAACGCCGTTGATTACGCTTTCAACCTCCATGTACTGCGTGCCTGTATTCAAGAGAAAGTACACTATGCCGATCTTGGTGGCCTCTTCCATATGACGCGTAAGATGCTTGCGTTGAACGCTGAGGCGGAGGCCGCCGGGATCACCGCCATCGCTGGTATTGGTGGCACTCCAGGTATTACCAATCTGCTTGCTCGTCTGGCCGTTGATCGGCTGGATCGAGTGGAGAGCATTAGCGTGCAACTTGGCTGTAGCGATGCCACGCCCTCACAGGCGCCGCTCGTCGCTCCCTATTCGATTCGTACGATTCTGGATGAGTTTACGCAGCCGCCGCAGGTCTTTCAGGATGGGGCCTGGTATCCGCAACCACCTCTCTCTGGTCAGGAGGAACTACTTTTTCCCGAACCGGTCGGTCGTGCCAGCGCCATCTATTCGCTGCATTCCGAATGTGCCACATTTCCCCTTTCGTTCGCTGAGAAGGGAATACGCCATGCCTCCTTCAAGATCGCCTTTCCTGGCGATTTCATGGCGAAGCTCAAGTTCTTAGTCGATCTTGGCTTTGGCCGCTCAGAGCCACTCATAGTTCGTGGGGTCAGCATTGCGCCGCGTGAGGTGCTGGCGAGTCTGCTGGAGACGTTTCCAGCTGAGCAGGCGGAGCCACAGGATTGCGATGTGTTGCGCGTCGTAACGACGGGAACAGCAGATGGGCAGGCGCTGGAGATCACCAATCAGGTCGTGGTGCTGCCCTATCAACGCTGGCATATCAGTGCGGGCGCTCTCGATACCGGTACGCCGCTGGCGATTGCCGGGTATATGCTGGCAAGTGGCGTGATTACGCGTCGTGGCGTCTGTGGGCCTGAGCTGTGCGTGCCTGCTGAACTCTTCTTTCGGGAGCTTGCGCGTTACACCATGCAGGTTGAAACCGCGACTCGTCCGCTGCCCGAAACGTAGCCGCGATCTTGTGGTAGAATGTCGGTAGAGAGACTCCTTTGGCGATGATTTCGTACAAAGTGGCGAAAAATTGTGCGAATATCGAAGAATATCGTAAAGATTAGCACGAAAAGAACGTTATTTTTGTCACGTGAAAGGGGAGATCTGTATGGCCGAATACAAACTGCTCATCGATGGTGAGCTGGTCGGAAGCAGTACAGGCAAGACCGCTGATGACATCAATCCAGCAACTGGAGAGGTCATCGCCCAGGTTCCCGTCAGCACCCTGGATGACATGAACCGCGCGGTCGCCGCCGCTGGTGCCGCCTTCGAGGACGGGCGCTGGTCTGGTCTGACGCATGGGGCGCGGGCCGCTATTTTGGAGAAGCTGGCCTCCCTGGTTGAGCAGCACGCCGGAGAGCTGGCCGAGTTGGAATCGCAGGATACCGGCAAGCCGATCAAGCTGGCACGAGATAGCGATATTCCTTTTGCCGCCGATAACCTGCATTTCTTTGCTGGTGCGGCCCGACACCTGGCTGGAACCGCATCCAGCGAATATTCTGGTGGGCATACCAGCATTATTCGGCGCGAACCGGTAGGGGTTGTGGCCTCGGTGGCCCCCTGGAACTATCCTTTTATGATGCTAGCCTGGAAGATTGGTCCCGCGCTGGCTGCTGGCAATACCGTTATCTTCAAGCCTTCTCCCGAAACACCTCTGACCGCCCTCAAGCTGGGCGAACTGGCCCTGGAGGCTGGTATCCCTGCCGGAGTTCTCAATATCGTGGCCGATGGTCCCGATGTGGCTCCCGGCCTTGCCAGCCATAAAGGTGTCGCTATGGTCTCGATTACCGGCAGCACCAGCAGCGGAAAATACGTCATGCGTGCCGCTGCTGATACCATCAAGCGCGTGCATCTCGAACTGGGCGGAAAGGCTCCGTTTATCGTTTATGACGATGCGGATATCGAGGCGGCGGCGAACGGTGCGGTGGTTGGCGGCTATGTCAACTGCGGGCAGGACTGTACGGCGGCCACGCGTATCTATGTGCAGGATCAAATCTATGATACCTTCATGGAATCGTTCTTGAGCAAGGTCAAACAGATTCGGGTTGGCGATCCTTCCAACGAAAGTACTGACATGGGGCCGCTGATCTCAGCACGGCAGCGCGAACGTGTCGAGGGCTATGTCGAACGCGCTCTGCATGATGGGGCCAATATTCTCATTGGTGGCAAACGCGCGACGATTCCGGGTTTTGAGCAGGGCTTTTTCTTTGAGCCAACGGTCATTGCTGAGGATCGTCACGAGGCGGAGATTGTGCAGAGCGAGGTCTTTGGCCCTGTCCTGGTGGTCTCGCGTTTCAAGACTGAGGATGAGGTATTGCGGCGTGCCAATGGCGTCGTTTATGGACTTGCCGCTTCCGTCTGGACGCGTGACATCTATAAAGCGATGCGGGCCAGCAGCACGCTACGCTTCGGGACGGTCTGGGTCAACGATCACCTTCCACTGACCTCTGAGATGCCGCATGGCGGGTACAAAGAGAGCGGTATTGGCAAAGATATGTCCCTCTACTCTTTTGAGGAGTATACGCAGATCAAACATGTCATGATCGAGCTTGGCGGCGAGGCACGTAAAGATTGGCACTACACCATCTTTGGCGATCCTTCTTAGCTTTGTTCCATATGCAACGAGCCACGCTTTTTCGTGAAAGCGTGGCTCATTTTTTCTTTTGATTGTCTACCGTTACTCAGTTGCCAACAATATTCTGATACTGGTTTTGAAAGACGGTTCCCTGGGTGGTCATGGCGTTGTGGCTATCCACCAGAGGAATGGCGTAGTTGGTGCAGGAATATTGCATGGCGGCAAAAATGTTGTTGGCGGCAAGCGTTTGCAGCGCTTTTGTGGTCCAGGTCGTCATGAACGCTGCATTGTTGCTCTTGCCATCGTTAGGCGTCGGGTTGGCGGTGTAGTTCCACTCGGAGATCATGATTGGCAGCGTTCTGCCGATTGCGGCACGCATGGCATCGCGCGATTTGGCGATATGGACGGTCCAGTTATCGATATGGGAAATGCAGATGTCGTTGGACCAGTTGGAGCCGCAGGTATACTCATGCCAGCTGACCTCATCAGGTAATGGTTGCGCGTGCTGCAAGAAGTATTGCAGATAGGCCGGGTTGTACTGATAGTTGACCGGTCCGATAAAGTGTCCGTTGCTGGCTGCCCGCTTCAACTGCGGGATCAGGCGGTTCCAGGAGGCAGTATATTTATCTGCTGAGAGTTTTAAGAAGAAGTCCTCCTCGTTGCCATATTCATAATAGACGGTATTTTTACCAAAGATGGTGTTCATCATTTTGATAATGCGTAGATCGTTCGCTAAGGCACTCGAACTTGATTGGTCTCCCTGAAGAATGATGAGCGGTGCCGCATTCATATTTTTGACGATCAGCGCTGCCTGTTGGATAAATTTATCATCCATTTTATTGCGGGTGGGAATACGCACCATACGCATATGCATTTGTTGGAGCAATTTGCGCGTCTTATCGGAGGTGAGCACTTGATCGTTACCATCCTGCAAGCTGAAATTTGTCCCCCAGAGCAAGGGAGAGGCTTTTTGCTGCTGGGTTGCCGCCGTCGTTTTCTCTATATTGGCGTTTGTTGATATAGAGGCGAGAGAAAGCACTGAGGCCGAGGCGGCATGGGCCACTAGATTACTTTTGTGCTGAGAAGTTATGGTCAATGCAAGCGAGAGCAGGCCCGCGCCTATTAGGATGCCAACCAGTCCGATGATGCTTGCGAAAATGAAAAAGCGTTTTTGTATATCGTTTCTATTCATGCTTTGCATGTATGTATACTCCGTGCTAAAAGGGTTAGATCAATGTAAAGGGGAATCATTTGTGCTCAACCAGACGATTGTGTTTGCTTCATATGAATGAACTGGATATTTTTCTAGATTCGCATTTTTATGAGATGTAAGAATATATATATTTATGAATTGAAATGTATATTGGTTTTGATCTTTCTAAAGAGATAAACGTTGAGATCGTTAAGATTTACAATGGCTCTCTGGCAAGCAAAGCCCCCTTCTAAGCTGTTCTACTCAGAAGGGGGACTTCTATTTGTGCAGGTAGTGGTTCCTGGGTGATAGCGATTGTGCTCATTGGAGGTATATCAACCACCACCATATTTCTGGAAGGTGAGTCCTTGCGCTGTCATCTGACCGCCGCTGTCTACCAGTGGGGCCGCATATTCGGTGCAGGAATATTGGGCGGCGGCAAAGATGCCATTGGCGGCAAATGTTTGTAAAGCTTTGGTCGTCCAGGCTGTCATGAACGTATCGTTGTCGCTCTTCCCATCACCTGAGACCGGATTCGCTGTATAGTTCCATTCGGTAATCATGATAGGGAGAGATGTGCCAATAGTTGAATTCATGATTCCACGAGCATTGCTAAAGTGAACGGTCCATTTATCCAGATGGGACATACAGAGATCGTTGGACCAATCGGAGGCGCAGGTATATTCGTGCCAGCTGACTGCATCGGGACGTGGTTGCGCATTTTGCAGAAAATATTGGAGATACGTCCCGTCATACTGATAGTTGACTGGACCAATGAAGCGTCCGTTGAGAGCCTGCTTTTTCAATTGTGGGATCAGGCGGTTCCAGGATGCCGTATAATCTGGTGCAGCGAGCTTGAGAAAGAAATCCTGCTCATTGCCATATTCATAATAGACAACGCCGCTACCAAAAATATTGTTCATAATTTTTATGATGTTGGTATCGTTGTCCAGGGCATCGGATGTGGATTTATCGCCTTGCAGTATGACTAGCGGAGCCGCGCCCATGCTTTTGGCGATTTGCGCCGCTTGAATAAGCGTTGAATCTGCCTGTCCGGCACGCGCTGGGATACGCAACATACCAACATGCATTTTTTGCAAAGCTGTGCGGGTAGCAGCTGAGGTAAGCACCTGATCGCTGCTATCTTGCAGGTTAAGGTTTGTTCCCAGTAGCATTGTCGAGCCTCCTCCCGTCATAGGAGCTGCTGGCGCGACTGTAGGGGGTACTTTTGGTGCCGGTGTTGGCGTAGCGTTCGGATTGACCGTTGCCGTTGCGATCCTGGCCTTTGTGGAGGCAGTTGGCGTTGCCCCCGCTGTGGCTGTAAGGGCCGCAGAAGAGAGGCGCTTCCCTGGTGTCGGGGTAAGCGTTGCCTTGTCGGTACTGGAGGCTGAGGCTAGAAGGGTTTGTACAAATCCCGCGAGTATGATCACCAATACTACGCAGAGAACCAGCCCCACTATCTTTTTACGATTTAGCTGCCTGTTCTCGTTTCCCATGCATGAGACTCCTGTTTCCCTTTTTTTATTTTACTATCTTGCACTCTTAAATATAATGAGCATGCAAGTAACTCTCAAAAACCTGTAGCCACTTCTGCCATCCGCCCTGTATTAATTGAAGAATATAAAACATATTCATTAGAAAGAAATGAGAAGGTAATGAGATGTGTTGTACCCTATTTTATTTAGCTTTGTCTCAGATAAATGGTAAATAGTACATCTCTATATATCACAAAAACGATTTAATGATGAGATCCGATCGCGGTATTCAGATATACAGCAATGTTGCATCTGTCTATTTTTGTCCCTGCACCTCTTTAGTAACGATTCTGAACAATGATAGTAACCAGTTCGGATTTGCCTATGCGCTTGCAATATAATACGATAAACCAGTTATTTTTCTCTGGTACTGCTCTGCGTTGTGCATAAAAGGATGCGATCAATGAAGCTGCGTTTCTACTGGATGTATGCAACCCGTTCGTTATTTCGTGGTGGCCAACGAACCATTCTGGCGATCTTTTGTGTAGCTGTTGGAGTTATGGCAATTGTTGCTCTACAACTGGTCGGATTCAGCGTTAATCGGGCGTTACTCAAGAACATTGTTGCGGCCAATGGCGGCGATATGCGCTTGAATGCGAGCGTGACTCCTTTCCGTCAACGTGACCTGGCTTTTTTTGATCAGTTGCGACAAAGGGGCCAGATCGCGGATTATGCCACGCTCTACGATGCAGGAGGAAGTACTATCTTACCAGCAGGCAATACAATAACTTTCAATTTGCTTGCAGTATCGCATAACTTTCCTCTCCTCGGCCAACCCACTTTTCTTGCGCCTTCGGGTAATAGAACGGTGCAACAGGTACTATTTGCGAATCATGTCGCGGTCAGTTCGCATGTCTTTCAGGAGCTTGGGGCGCAGATTGGGAGTACCTATCATATCAAAACGCTTGATGGTCGTGTTGTGTCCGTCGTAATTGCCGCAGAGTTTGAGGAGGAAGGGGCTTTCCGCGAGCCGCAAATGCTCATCGCTCAAGAGGCGCTGGCCGCTGTTCAGGAGCCGGACGGCTTGCCACGTCCCGCCCAATATAATACCATCTATATCACGGCTTCTGCCCCATATTTCAATCAAGTAAAAGCGGAGATTAGCCAGACCTTTCCCTCTGTGCGCGTCATTACTGCTCAGGATTTACTCCAACAGCGCCAGCAACAGGTGGAACAGATCCAGCTTTACTTGCGTATTGTCGGTTTACTTGCATTGTTTATCGGTGGAATTGGGATCGTAAATACGATGCAGGTGCTATTACGGCGGCGTCAGCTGGAAATTGCAATGCTCAAGACCGCTGGCTATCGTCGTCTCGATCTCTATGGACTTTTTGGTATGGAGGCCGCGCTCCTGGGTCTGTTCGGTGGCAGTATTGGCGCGGTTGCAGGTATTGGGGCAAGCTATCTGGTGACAGCGGTTGTTGCATATACCTTTTCTTTACAGCTCCCCGTTGCCCTCGATGGTCAGACCGTGCTTGCGGGCTTCGGCGTTGGCGTCGCTACGGCGCTCATCTTTGGTATTTTGCCTATTGTTCAGGCCGCGCAGCTTCGCCCTTTAAGCATTTTACGTGGTGGCGGTGAGTCAACCAGAATGACTTCGCGCCTGCTCATGTTATTTTTGCTGCTTCTGCTCTCTTTCCTGTTTGTTGCTCTCGCCACCTCCATTCTGGGCGATGTCGTGACGGCCCTGGTTGTTGTCTATGGCGGGGTTGGAGCTTTACTCGTGTTAGCGTTGGCGCTTGGTCTACTGGTGCTGGCTATCTCTCGCCTCCCTGTGTATGAACGTTCCGGGGTGCGCCCGTTCTTGTGGATTCTGGTGGCTGGTGGGGTCGTCATTCTGGCTGGCCTGCTCTTCCTTCTTTTGAGCTTTTTAGGCCAATCTGCACGCGTCTGGGCGCTCCATTTTGGTAATGCTGCCGTTGGGACTTATTTGCTAGCCATTCTGGCAGGCGCTGGTATTGTACTGTTGGCCTGCTCTTTTGTA
>JAICIM010000453.1 GCA_025928885.1 Ktedonobacteraceae bacterium
AAAGAGGTGAGCGGCACTCAATGCGTCTAGGAGCTGCTGGCAAGGGACGTGCAGATGGATGCGCTCTTTGTGACCAATAATCTGATGACGCTGGGAGCTATGGAGGGGCTACATCAGCGGCAGCAACGTATCCCCGCTGATATCGCCATCGTCGGCTTTGATGAGATGCCCTGGGCCGCCCTTAGCCCGATCTCGCTGACCACCGTCACTCAACCCGTCTATGAGCTGGGCAGCACAGCCGCCTTGCGCCTCTTCCAACGCCTGCGCAATCCCAGCGCCATAACGCGTCAGGAGATTATTCTTACGCCAACCCTCCGCATCCGCAGCTCCTCCCGCACGCGCTCCATCGCTGGCAACTAGTACAATCCTGCATTTCACGTTTCAACCAGGAATCTCTCTCCTCCTCTGCATCATTTAGCTAATTCTGTATCCGCTTGCCCTCTCCACACAGCTGGCTGCCACCTTTGGGTTAAGAAAATATACCCACTTATTGTTTATCTGCCATCTCAATAGTATGAACTGAAAATAGTATTAAAAATAGTGATTCTAGCATGCAGCAGCAATCTCATGCTCATAGGAGGTGAAGACATGGCGATCCGCGTACTCCTGGCAGACGATCATTGTATGGTGCGTGAGGGATTGCGCCTCTTTTTAGAGCACGATCCCGAACTGGAAATCATTGCGGAAGCGAGAGATGGAGCAGAAGCGGTAGACATAACCCGCCACCTGCATCCAGACGTTATATTGATGGATATACTGATGCCGATCATGGACGGCATTAGCGCCACAGCAACCATTCTGGCCGAACTGCCCACGATCAAGATTATCGTGCTCACGAACGTTCTGGAACATAGCAGCGTGGTCCGCGCCGTGAAAGCTGGCGCAAGCGGTTACCTGCTCAAAGATATCCAGGCCGACGAGCTTTGCAGCGCGATCAAAGCGGTACTTGCCGGTCAGGTCCAGCTCTCTCCCCAGGTATCGGCCCATCTCATGCGTGAAGTCCAGTGTCCCGAAACCTCAATCTCCATCTCTAAAAATCTGACCGAACGCGAAAGCGATGTCTTGCGCCTGCTCGCGCAAGGACATTCCAATAAAGATATCGCCCGCCACCTGCACGTGGTGGAAGATACGGTCAAGTCGCACGTCCGCCATATCTTATCAAAATTGGGCGTGCAGAGCCGCACCCAGGCAGCGCTCTACGCCACGCGTCTTGGCTGGGCAACTCCTGATCCTGGAGGGCAACATATCTTATAACAGGCCGCTCCTCCTTTTGAGTGAGTGAGCGTCAATACAAAGAGGGAGCGCCAAAATCACTCCTCTGTGTGATGATAAAACAAGCGCTCAATTTTATAGTACTGGATAGAATGTTAGTAGTACGTTTCTTAGTACAGATACAGAGTTTGGAGAAATTTGTATGGAAAGAACTGATCGGGTAGGAGACCTGCTGACGGTACATGAGGTCGCAAATCATCTGCGCGTTGACGATACGACGGTCCGCCGCTGGATCAAAGCCGGCGCAATGGACGCTATCATGTTGCCGCACAAGGGCAAACGGCAGGGATATAGAGTGAAAAAAAGTACGCTGGACGCACTGCTGGGCAGTGGATCAGCGCAACAGTGAACGGACGGGGAGTGATGATCACATCGCTCCCTGTTTCTTCCAACCTCCCCATTCCACCTCATTGCAAGCATGATGCTTTGAGAATATCATCATACCAGAGCTTCCCACTTTGACAAGCCAATTTTCCACTTTTGTGTTACACTATGCACTGACACGCCCTTTCTCTCTATTTACTACCTGAGAATGACAGGCGATTGAGCAAACCATCTCGACAGAAAGCAGGAGAGACAGAAACAGATGCAAGTGATCTTTGTTGGTGGAGCAAGTGGTGTTGGCGCCAGCTGCCTTGCTATCGAACTAGCAAACCAGTGGATTATAGTTGATGCAGGCGTACGCGTTGAACGCACAGTGGACCCGCTCCCCGATCTCTCTCTACTGGAAGGAAAAGATATTCGCGCCATCTTCGTGACCCATGCTCACGCCGACCATATTGGAGCTATCCCACTCGTTCACCGCGCCTTCCCGACCGTTCCCATCTTCGCCTCACGCGCCACCGGACTGCTGATGGAGGTCATGCTGGCCGATGCCGTCAAAGTGATGACAAAACGCGCCGCCGAAGAGATGGAACTGCCGCTCTATCCCCAACAGCTGGTGGCAAGCATGCTCAATTGTGTGCGCCCCCTGCCGGTGGGAGAGCCGTTCACCTTGCCGATGCTCCCCGGCGTCACCATCCACGCCAGCCGCGCCGGTCATATCGCGGGCGCGGTCAGTCTCAGCTTCGTTGCTCCCGATGGCACGCTGGTGGTTTCGGGCGATCTCAGTCTGACGGCTCAACGCACCGTCCTGGGGGCCGCGCAACCGCCGGTAGAGCGCTGCGATCTGCTGGTGATGGAATCGACCTATGGCGCACGGCTCCATCCCAATCGGCAGGCAGAGGAGGGCCGTCTCGCTCAGGCAGTTGCCGAAGGGCTGGAACGCGGCGGGCATGTCCTTATCCCCTGCTTCGGCCTGGGACGCGGACAGGAAATTCTCCTGATCCTGCAAGACGCCCAGGAGAAGGGCCAGATCCCACTCTTCCCGATCTACGTCGATGGGCTGGTGCGCCGCATCTGCTCCACCTATCTGCTGATGCCGGAAGCGCTCACCCCCCGCTTACAACGACAGATTCGCAAGGGCTATATGCCCTTCACCGGCCAGAACGTAACATTTGTTGGCAGCGATCGAGACCGCGACCGCTTCCTGGCTGGACCTCCCGCCTGCTTCCTCTCCAGCAGCGGTATGCTCACCGGTGGACCGAGCGTGAAATATGCCGCGCACCTGGCCTCCGATCCGCGTGCATCCATTCTCATTACCGGCTATCAGGACGAGGAAGCGCCTGGCAAAAAGCTGCTCGATCTGGCAGACCAGAAAAGCAGCTCGCTGGACCTCAACGGACAATCGGTGGAGGTACGCTGCCACGTCTCCCGCTACAGCCTCTCCGGTCATGCCGATGGACACGAACTCGCCAACTTTGCCTCAGCACTTCATCCACGCAAGATCGCGCTGGTCCACGGCGACGACGAGGCCCGCGCCGCCCTGCGCGACCTGCTCCAGGAAACCGAGGTGGTGCTGCCGAAAAACGGTGCCGCCCTGACCATTGCGAAGAAAAGTACTATAAGAAAAACGGACACGGAACAGGTGTCGCAACTCCCCACGCTACCCATTGGCATCGGCGAGGGGCGCGAAATGACGGTGGAGAGCATCGAGCAGCTCTGGCACTGCATTCGACAGATCCCCACGATGCGCGTGGTGACGGCACGCGAGCTGGCGGTGGTCTGGTATGGCGAGGCACTAGAAGAGACGACGCAGCTCATTATGGAGGTGCTGACCCAGGATTACGAGCAGCGCTACTTTGTGCGCCAACACAGCCTGGATGAAGCCTACCGCGTGCGTGGACAGCGCGAGGATAATCCAGGAGACTTTCTGGGCGATCTGCCAGGAAACGTTCTGCTGGTGCAACGCAGCTTAGAAAGCTCCAAGCCAGCCTTCTGCCGCGCACTGGAGCCGGTCGCCTCCATCCGCGTCCATTTTCCCAAAGGAATCTCTGAGCGCACCCGCTATCCCCTCACGGCGGCACTGGAAATGCTTGGACCGCTGCCGAAGGAGGCCTGCTCCTCTAACACCGCCATCGCAGAGTATCTCGACGATCTGATGAAAAAGGCGCGTCGCCTGCGTCGTCGCCTCTCCGCCCATGAACTGGCGCAACAATGCCGTGAAGAGGTATCCTACACGCTGGGCGACCTCTGCATCATGGCTGGCCTCTCGCCGCAAAGTTTAGAAGATCGTCTGGCAGTGGCAAAACTGCTGGATAAGAACCCCCTGCTGTTCGCACAACAGCGCTCCCTGCTGGAAGGCGAGGGACTGACGCTCTACACGCTGGCACCGGAATGGCAAGAAGCCCTGCAAGAACCCGAAGAGCGCGGGCGGCCCGATCAAAACTGGATTCTCAGCGTCATCGAGCAGTATCTCGGCAGCCCCCCAGACCTGTATCGTCGCAGCGTTGATCCGATCAGTGGCAACGTAACCCTTGCCTTCCACTTCCCGGAGGTCGCCCGAGAGCAGTATGCCGAAGCGCTCAGCGCCGCCGAGGAAGAGACCGGCGTCACCATCTCGATTGCCAGGCACGCGCACCAGGGAGAGCTAACCCGAGTGGCGCAAGAGCTGTTGCCGGAGGTCTTAACTCCACGCGGCCTGCCTTCTCTTTATCCAGACCACTCAACCATCCAGTTTGTGTGCGACGGTAGGGCAACACCAGAGGCAATCGCTGCGACCCAGGAACGTTTCCATGCCATGACAGGCTGGTCGCTGCAAATCGGGGAGGCAACGACACCCGCTCCTAAAACGTTCCATGTGGCGCAAGACGTGACGCGGCACGTCCTGCCAGCTGCCGTGCCGCAACATCAGGCGGTCCAGATCGCACAAAATATGCTCAGTGGCCTGCCCGGCTATCATCGCGTCGGCGCGGAGATCGCCTCGACGACGCTGGTTGCACGCTTCTACTTCCCTGGTGCCGCGCAACGTCGCTATGCCGATCTGTTTATACAACTGACAAAAGAGACCGGTTGGCAGCTACGCCTCCATCCAGCGGTCCATCAGGAAGCCCTGATTGCCACCGCTCGCCGTCTGCTACCAGCGGGCCTGACGTGCCACAACGCGCCCTCGCTCTATCACGAGCAAAGCACGGTCTGCCTCCACTGCACAGGTGATACCACGCTTGAGGTGGTCCGCGAGGCTGAGCGGCGCTTCCACGAAGAGACGGATTGGCACCTTGAGTTAATAGTGCCGTCGTTGCAGGAAGAACAGAGCCGGAGGCAGATAGCAACCGGAGAGGCGATTGAACAGGCATCAACCCTCTTCAGCTCTGGTGGCGACCTTTATCGTATCGGCACCGACGAGGTGCGCAAAGTGCTCTGGCTCCATTTCCACTTCCCGGAAGTTGCCCGCGAGCGCTATGCCGAACAGCTGGCAACGTTGGAGACGCAAACCGGCTGGCGCGTCAACCTGAATCCCGATACGCACCGCAAAGCCCTGATTGAGATGGCTCACCGCGTCCTGCCAGAGGGCGTGAGCGTAGACGGCAAGGCCAATGTGTTTCAAGATGGGCATTATGTCCGTCTGAACTGCTCCGGCCCCATCAGCGCAGAAGCGCAGGAACAGGCGCAACAGCAATTTCGTGCCGAAACGGGCTGGTCGCTCTATCTGGTAAAGGGGGCTGAAGAAGACCACACTGGCGACGAGCAGCGCCTGGAGAAAGGCAAAGTGCTGGCCCTGGTGCGCACGACGCTGCAAGAGGCTGAAGGGCTGCAACATATCGCGATTGAGCAGGGAGCGGTGCAATTGAAATTCAAATTTCCCGATATGGCCCGCCAATCCTATGCCGAACAGTTCGCCAGTCTGGAGGAGCAAACCGGCTGGCCCATCTGTCTGCTCGACGGGGTAAACGAAGAAGCGTTGAAAACTGAGATCCGCGCCGTCCTCCCAACGGGGAAAGCGCAAATCGAGCGGATCGATCTTGCCCCTGACGATAAAAATGTTCTCATTACCTACAGAGGCCAGATCAAAGCCAGCATTCTGGCAGCGGCCCAGGCCATCTTTGAAGAAAAGACCGGCTGGACGCTGGATGCGACTCAGAGCGCATAATAAGCAAAAAATGGAATGCGTAGCCGCGGGGGGGTGGGTCGGGTGTGTGGCGGCCTGGGTTAGGGAGAAGGAAATCGACAGAAAATGGGGGGGGGAGGCGTCCAAGAGGGGGGGGTGGTTGTGGGGGTGGTAGGG
>JAICIM010000603.1 GCA_025928885.1 Ktedonobacteraceae bacterium
AATGCCCATTTCTGATTGCCGGTCGTGGCATCAAGCGCGTAGAGATTGTAGTCGTCCGAGCCGATATAGACGATGCCGTTGGCCACAGCCGGAGCCGATTCTATCGCGGCCTGCGTACGAAAGGACCACTGTTTACGCCCGTTTTTCTGATCAAAAGCGTATAGTATACCATCTTTGCAGCCAACGAAGATGCTACCGTTGGCGGTCGCCGCCGAGTTGGTGATGGCGTCGCCAGTGGTGGCGCTCCAGAAGCGCGTTAATCCGTGTACATTGTCGCTATTCAGCACTGTATCATCAGTTGTCCCGGTGTGCTGCGGACCATAGCCGAACATGGCGGCGTCGGCACGATGAGCTGCAGGCGTGACCTGGGCCGGGAGCGTGAGTGCGATATGTGTCCCGGTCGCTTTCTGTGCAGTATTACTGGCGGTGGCATGAGCGCTCTGGTTTGTCTGGACCTGATGCGAGAGGGCGAATAACAGATAGCCGCCGCCCAGCAGGAAGAGCAGCAGCAGCGCTGTAAGAGCAAAGGCCCATATATAGCGTAGTACCTGTTGAAAAGAGCCTGGAGAGTCTAAAGGGGCCTGCTCCTCCCGAGTGCCAGGAGTGGGTAAAATAGTATCAGGGATTATAGAAGAAGATGGAGGTATAGGAGGCGTTGATTCGCTCGAAGGCAGCTCCTGCGCTTCTTCTGGCTCTGCCGGGAGATCGCTCTGTAACGCATCATTTGTTGTAGGGGGAACACCACTTGATGCAACGCTAGTTTGGAGATTGGACGGGTCGTAGTAGAGAGGAATAGAGATAGAGGCAGGAAGGCGACTTGCCAGTTGCAGGGCGCGTGCAAAATCGCGGACGGTGGCAAAACGGTGGTGCGGATTCTTCTCCAGCGCGGTCAGGACCACGCGTTCGACCATCGGCGAGATAGCGGGCAACTTCTCTCGCAATGGTGGCGGCGCGGCCTGGGTTTGTTTGGCGGAGATCTCGGTGAAGGTGCCGTTAAAGGGGCGCACCCCGGCGAGCCATTCGTAGACCATGATGCCGAGGGCGTACTGATCGCTGGCTGGTCGCGCAAAGCCCTGGATCTGTTCGGGAGCCATATAGGGGATGGTGCCGCTCGTACCCTGCTCGCTCTGCGAATGAGTACTGTGGGCGATGGTGGCGATACCGAAATCGCTCAGGACGACCTCATCTTGTGCATCGATCAGTATATTGTCGGGTTTGATATCGCGGTGAATGATGCGATGCTCGTGGGCATAGTGCAGGCCCTCGGCGATAGGCTGCATATAGGCAACGACGGTCGAGAGCGGGACCTGTTCCCCCCGCTTGTGGCGCTGACGTAACGAACCTTGTGCGGCGTAATCCATGACCAGGAAGGGAACGCCGTCGTCGGTGACATCGAAATCCAGCACGCGAATGATATGGGGATGGTGTAGCGAGGCAATGGTCTCGGCCTCTTGCGTGAAGGATTGAACATGTTCCTCTTGCAAGCGAACGGATAAAATTTTGATGGCGGCCTGTTGAGAGGTGATGCGCAGATGTTGCCCTAAATAAACCTCAGCAAATCCACCGGACCCAAGTAAACGCAGCAGCCGATAGCTGCCAATGGTTTGACCCACGCGGTCGGTCATACAAGTAACCTCATGAAGCATCGTCTTTGAAAAAAAGAGGAAAAGAGGGAAAAAGTGCGTATAAACCAGTTAGAGTCATTGTAAGCAATGAATATGCGCCTGTCAATAGATAGGACGAACGAGCTATTTCAATGTACAAGTAAACGTAGAATAAAGACGCTATTAAAGGCCATGTGCAGCGCCCAGGCGGGCCAGAGAGAGCGCGTATACCGGACCCAGAGCGCCAGGACCGCCCCGATCACGAAATAGACGGGGAACGAGCTGGCGTCGAAGTGGAGCGTGGCGAAGATGCCCGCGCTGACGCAGACAGCGCCTACGAGCGCAATATAGGATGCCGCAGCTTTTGAGAAATGGCGAACGAGATATCTGGTCAACATCACATTGAGCGTGCGGAAAAGCAGGCCGCGAAAGAGCACCTCTTCGCCCAGCGGCCCGATCACCCCAATAATCAGGACCATGCTCCATTGAGAGAACGGCAGCGCGGTATAGGTCGTGAGCAGCGTATTGCGATTGAGCAGGCCGATATGCCAGTAAGTACTGATGACCTGCCATACGATATTAAAGATGATGAGATAGGCAAAACTGATAATAAACCAGAGAACGCTCCAGATATGCACGCGATACGGCGCGAAGCCCAGGTCGCGCCAGGTCACATCAGCCCGCTTCAGGAAGAGCAGCGTCCCGGCCCAGGCTAGAAAGAGCATCGCGGCATAGACGGCCCCGACCTGCGTGAACAGATAGAGGGCGTCGAGGGGATCATTGTGCAGGGCGAAAATGGCATCGTGAAGATTGGAGAGGATGAGCCAGAGTGGAAAGCATGCAAGCGGCAGGGGAAGCGTTCTGAGCAAAAGCGTGCCATGCTTCCCGGGCGGGGATGATGCAGCCACTTGCTTTGCCCCTCTCTCTCCCTCTTCTTATTTTTGTGAAGAAGGATATGCGCAATTATCTACATACATACTCACTTTTAAGAGTACTGATTTTCAAAAAATCTGTCAATTCATACAGAAAATTGGGGACGCAAACCCTAATGTAGCTGGACGGAGGGAGCAGGCAAATTTTTTGAGAAGCAGGGTGTTTATGTGCTTGCTTGTAGCTCGGCTAGCTCACGTGCGAAGGTATCGGCCATTGTTTTTTGTCGTGGATCGTCGCTTTTGGCAAAGACGTTTTGCCATGTCTGCCATGTCTTGATGGCCTGGGTGAGTTGGCCTTGCTCAGCGGTCAATGAAGATGCCATCGTTGCCAGTTCGTTACAGGTAATGCGGCGGCGTTCGATATTAATTGGTTCTTGTTCAGTTGCGGGGTGAGCAAGAATGCGCCAGCCAACGATCAGATCGGCGAGCGTTGCATCGGCAGGCATCAACACACTTAGCTGCCGGAGCGTTTTCGAGGTGGCAATTGCACGGTCTTCAGGTTGCATCTGTAACCTTACTGTTTCAATAAGCTGATCGAGGTTTGCCATCTGTTTCCTTCTCTCTGTCGTTGGGCCTGGCAGGTTGAATGTACTCCATAATTTTATGACATTTCCAATACCTTTAGCGACATCGACAAAGCCCGCGTCTTGAAAGCGCCATATTGAGATTGGCTTCGCATTCTTTGGCAAGGGCTGAAGTTTATCAAGAGGCGGATGTTCCCAGTCTGTGGGACGAAGGATGACGGGGATTACACGAACCGCTTCTTTACGCTCATGGCGTGCGATAGCTTCTCGCGTTTGCACTTTAAAACTAAAGTCAGAAGAAATAAACGATGCGCTGATTAACAAAAGGATGACATGAGCCTCTTTGAGTTGCGCATTCATCTCCTCATGCCACTCCGCACCGGGGAGAATAGAGCCGTGATCCAGGAGTGTAATGAGGTTAGTACGCTCCAACATCGTGAGATGCTCTCGCAGATTTTTGACCATACGCTCATCTTCTTGAGCATAACAAAGGAGAACTGACAGTACCACAATCCACCATTTTCTCTTTTTGCATATTCTAATCTACGTGTGTTGCAAGCCTGAAAAACAAGTAATGAGACGAGTATAAAAAGTTTGGAGTTGAGCTTTGATGCTTCCCTCAACAATAGTTACAAATATAGCATTTCGGGTGCAAAAAATCTATTATGTTCAAGAAACCGTACTTTTATCCTAACAAGCTGTTTTGTATAGGAGGGGAAACAGTATTGCTCCTGGCGTTAGAGAGGTAGTGATCTACTGCCAATCCTATTACTATGCAATTGAGAAAAAAGCATGTTATACTGAGCATAGTAGTAGTGTATGTTGTAACGTATGTGATACCTTATGTAACAAGAGGAGATTGCAGTGGAGGCACAGGTTATCAGTACAGAAACTTTTCAGCAAACATTTGCGTATTTATCTCCACAGATGAAAAGGGTCACTTTGCGTAAGATCCGCTTGCTGGCTCAGTACCCACATCATCCGTCGCTTCAGCCTCATCGCGTCCAACAGTGCAAGGAGGGTCTGTGGATCGGATATATCAGTATGTCTGTACGTCTGCTATACCAGTTTGAGCGCAATACCTTATACCTGCATGAGGTGGGGTCGCATGTTATTGTTGACAGGGTGCATCAGCGTTCTTTTACGGTCAACCACAAAGCGAAACGTATGGAGCTATGAATATAGAGGATGTCGTAGCCGCGCGACTTTATCGCGCCTCTTCATACAATGCGCGAT
>JAICIM010000353.1 GCA_025928885.1 Ktedonobacteraceae bacterium
CGACCCGGAGCAGGAGCTACTACTGGCAGATTCGGTTGGGCTGGCGCTGCTGGTCGTTCTCGACACCCTCCCTCCTGCTGAGCGACTCGCCTTCGTGCTACACGACATCTTTGCGGTGCCTTTCGATGAGATTGCACCTATCGTCGAGCGTTCGGAGACGGCGGCAAGACAGCTCGCTTCTCGCGCACGCCGCCGGGTGCGGGGAGCTGAAACGGCGAAGCCCGCCGACTTTGAACGCCAGCGGGCCGTGGTCGATGCCTTTCTCAGCGCCTCGCGCACTGGAAACTTTGAGGCGCTGCTCACGGTGCTCGATCCAGGGGTAGTGTTCCGCATGGATGGCGCTACCTCGCCGAAAGGTATCTCAAGAGAGATCCGCAGTGCAAACGCCGTGGCCAGACAGTTCTCAGGTCGCGCTCAGGGCGCACGAATCGCTCTTGTAGATGGAGCCGTGGCAGCTATTGTGGCCCCGCTTGGACAGCTGCTCCTCGCCATCAATTTCACGATCAGCAACGACAAGATCGTCGAGATTGAGGCGGTCGCCGATCCTGCCCGCCTGCGCCAGATGCACCTTGCCGTTATCGATGACTGATGAACCGTTAAGCTCAACGCCCGCGCATCTCCGAAGGTGGATGTTACTGCTCAAAACATGCGCTTCAATCTGCTAGAAATGGCCCCAGCCGTTGTAGGTTGTTGTATCCAGGACAGCGAACCAATCAAAATCGGTGAAGCTCTGGGCGTTGAGCGGTTCCGTATAGCTCCCGTTCTTCTGGCTACCAGAGCGGACCGGAAGTGCCGCAATTTCCTCTGCCGGCAGCCCTTGCCCTTGATGGGTGGGAATGAACCGCACCGGCCCCGGAAGCGATGTCAACCGTGCCTCCAGCGTCCCGACTTCTGGCTGGCCGATCCCGTTGGCTGGCGATTCGCCTACAGCTGAACCAATGACGGCATAGCGATGACCGAACATCTCGTGGAGATGAGACCCAACTGGCCACGCAATCAACTCCTCTTTTCCCCAATGCCATTCCACCTTTCCACGCTTCAAATGGCTATTGTGGGCAAACACCAGTACTTTACCTCGTCCCTGTTCACGGGAAACGATATAGGCCAGATTCTCTGCCATCATTGCGTCGCGTATGCCGAACAGGCGGGCCTGACGGTTCTCGGACGTTCGCGCCAGCTCCGCGTGGTAGTTTAATAGCTGTCGTGTCTCCACAGCATAGTGGACGGCTTCCAGATAGCGGCGCTCATCGCTCTTTGCGACCAGTTCGGGACGCCGCACATGCAGCTCTGAAATCAACTCCTCCGTCTCGATTCTCAATGCAGTGGCTGCTGGTGATCGACCAATCGCTTGCAATGGATCGAACGCGGCTGCCGGATTCTCCCACCCAGCATCCTGTCCGAGCAACGGGTCAATGCGCTGGCGATACTCCTGGCCGAGGGCCTCATCTATCTCGCGGAGGTAATCAAGCACAAAGTCCAGTGTATGGCGGGGACTATCTGCGATCATATCGGTCGGGCTATCGAAACCATAGAACTGGAGTTTCCTCTGGTGCGCCGAATCAGCATTGTATTGTCTCATCCACTCGACAAGCTCTCGATTCGCGGCGAACGTTCCGAAACCGTGGCTCCATCCCGTATCCTGCACCTCCTCATAGGAGGCCGGGCCACAACCAAGCACATAGTCATTGACGATAGATCCCCGAGGAAAACTGCTTTCAAAGGCAATGGCGCTGTAGCCATGAGCCTCTACAAGCCGTTGGAAGAGCCGGTTGCGCAGGACAAGCAGCTCTTCCCCTCCATGCAGTGCTTCTCCAAAGCCAAGCAAGGCTATCGCATCGCCAGGTGAGTCGATCACTGTATCAACGGCGGCGTTGAAGTCCGGGCGAGAATCGAGCGAACATGGGATTGCCTCGCGTGCAATCCAGTCGTCGAGCGTGGCATATACCTTTGCTGCGTGCGTCATTGATTCACCTCCGTTATTTTCACTGTCATATCCATCTTTTCCTTTCAAAAGGGCTTTTTCTGGATCACGCTCCCTACTGTACAACACAGATGCAAGAATGGAGGGTGGAAAGAGCATCAGAAGAATGTGTATGAGCAGAAATGGACCTGAAGCTCTGCTCAACACGTTTGGACGCATACAATACACTCATCGTTATTTTGCCAAAAGCCTCAATAGCGAACTTGAGTGTTTTACATGAAGGCTGCCAGAAAGACCTGTACATGATGAAGATGTACAGGCATAATTGGTATGCTGATCAAAAGCGGTATTGGCTCTGGTAATAGGACCAATCCTCTTGTATACTTCGAGCAATTCCTGTCCATGCCGCTCCTGGCAAAAGGGGGATAGGACGCAAGAAAACTGTCATCACTTATGCAGCAGGGAGAACCTTATGCCGAGAGACTATGCCGCTCTGCCACGTACCCAGGTTCGTCGCAGCGACCGTGAGGTCACCGATGAAAGCTGGATAAAAGACCTCTTACAGCGTGCTCCTATCGGGATGCTGGCTACCGTTTCCGACAATCAGCCGTTCCTCAATAGCAACCTGTTCGTCTACGATGAGGTCGCACACGCCATCTACACGCACACAGCACACGTAGGCCGGACGCGGGCCAACGTGGAACGAGAGGAACAGGTCTGTTTCAGCGTCTATGAGATGGGCCGCTTGCTACCAGCAGAGAGGGCCTTCTCTTTTAGCGTTGAATACGCCAGCGTCGTCGTCTTTGGCACCGCCACCTGTATCAGCGACGAGCAACAGGCCATTGCTGCTTTGCACCTGCTTGTCCAGAAATACGCGCCGCACTTACAGTTGGGGCAAGATTATCGTGGAGTGGTCCCGGAAGAATTGTCTCGAACCAGTGTCTATCGCATCGCTATTGAGGAATGGAGTGGCAAGAAAAAGGAGGCTCCAGCGGATTTTCCCGGAGCTTACACCTACCCAACCCCAGCGCATTAAACAGCAGAATAGTTATACACAAGCTTTGCATAATATCGCTTTAGTAGACGATCTGCTGACGGATTGCCAGCACTACTGCCTGGGTACGATCCTCGACACCGAATTTCTGCAGGATGCGATGCACATGGGTCTTGATCGTTCCCTCTGAGACAGAAAACAGGCGAGCAATCTCCCAGTTTCGCTTCCCGAACGCCATCTGTTGCAAGACAGCATGCTCTCGTTCGGTGAGGGGTTCGAGCAAGGCCCGCGCTTGCCACTGCTGAGCAGGATCTTTGTGTTCTTCGTGGAGCGCTTGAGCAAGGGCTTCCCTCGAAAGCCGACTGCGAAACGTCACGCCTCCCTGCGCCGCAGCACGAATGCCTTCGAGGAGGATATGGGTTTCGGCATCCTTGAGCAGATAGCCAACGGCCCCTGCACGAATGCCCTCGAAAACATACTCTTGAATATCGAAAGTGGTGAGCAGGATGACCTTTGTCTCTGGCAGGACGGTGAGAATAGCTCTGGTGGCCTCGATGCCGGTACGCACGGGCATACGAATATCCATCAAGATGAGATCCGGGCGCGTCTGGCGGGCAAGCTGGAGCGCCTCCTCACCGTCTGCGGCCTCACCAACAACGGTCATATCTAGCTGCGCCTGGATGATATAGCGCAATCCTTGCCGTACAATCGACTGGTCTTCCGCCAGCATAATCCGAATGGGTCTGCTCATAGGTGTCCTCCATCGCTAGTAAAGAAAAGGCCGGTAGTTCTCTCATCTTGAGATGGTGCTTCGAGGGGCAACCTGACCTCAATACACAACCCCTGGCGCTGATTCTGAGAGAAGCTGCACGATCCACCCGCCGCCTGAGCGCGTTCTCTCATGCTCTTGATACCAAAACCGGGTGCAAAACCAGCGGCCTCGCTGTAGAAGCCATTATCAGAAACCGTCATGATGACCATCTGCTGATCTTCCCTCACCTCAATAGAGGCCGCTGTCGCCCTGGCGTGACGCGCAATATTGGTAAGGGCTTCCTGTAAGATGCGATAGAGGGTCACGCTCGTCTCAACTGACCAGTCTGAAAGGTCGTCATCCTGTTGAAATTCAAGAGCGAGCGAGGCATGAGCCGCCCACTGTGAGGCCAGGCCACGTAGAGCCGTCGGCCCCAGACCGCGCTCATCCTCGCTCCACTCCCTGACTGCCAGCCGAACCTCGGCCATCGCCTGACGTGCAATCCCCAGCATCACGGGTACAGTTCTGGCTGCCTGCTCGGGATCGCCGGGCAACATGAGTTCGAGCGCCTGAAGCTGGACGATAAGCGAGGTGAGTTGATGGCCCAGCCCGTCGTGCATATCGCGTGCCAGCCGTGTCCGCTCAGCCAGAGTGGCGTAGCGTAGCGAGTGCAGGCTCGCTTCTTGCAGCGCTTCATACATATGCTGTAGCTCGTGTTGAGCCTGTGCAAGCTCCTGCACATGCTGCTGACTGAGGCGAGTGGCCTCTTTATAGACATTGATAGCGCGGATACAGACATACAGGACAATGGTATAGGCTAGCAGTTGAAAAACAAATGTAGAGGGGTAACACATAGCGAATAGTGCCAGAACGGCAATGGCTGCCAGCAGTGTCGCAAAACGGCTATACCTCTGCTGCTGTTCCTTTGCCAGGAGCAAGACAAGAGGGATCAGAAGATAACCGTAATAGAGATTGGCACCATAGGAAAGGCGCAAAATACATATGAACATCAGGATCAGGCCCGTCAACAGCGCGTACCTTGTGTGCGTCCACCAGTTCTGGCGCTGCCATGTCATGAACAGATAGCTCAACAGGATGAGACTCAGCACAGGCCATAGCAAGAATGTCGCATGAAGAGAGAGGCCAGCGAGCAGGACAAGACCACCAGATGTCAGGGAAAAGGGGATACGAACATACATGCTCATAGTATTCGTGCGGTTTGACAATAATTTTATCCTGCATAGTAATAATGATTTTTTACGAAAAAACCGGCAAAGTGGGTCGTAGTTGCGCGACTGTAGCCCGCTTCACCCTTCTCACACGTGGCCCCAGGCGCGATACAGTCGCGCAACTATGACCGGAATTATAGCAGTTAAGAGGATACGCTTCATAACCGCGCCTGTCAATAATTGCTAAGCTTCCTGCGACTGCGCGACCGTCCTGTGTCTGATCTTCCAGCTCAGATAGATCAGCGCAATGAGCGCGATCAGGTCCCAGGCGCTTTTCCAGATGAGATCAATGGGAAGCGTAATCCCACTCAAGAGAAAGCCGGCCAGCATACTCGCGAGGAGAGCACCGAAGATCAGGCCGAGACGCTGCCTATCACCCCAGCCCTGAGCAGCCGACCAATACAGGGTCAGCCCCAATGTCCCCACAGCCAGAACAAGGATAAGCGCCAGCGCCAGCGCGAATGGAAAGGTCGGGAAGATGCCATAATGCAACAGGAGCGGTGCGAACCAGACCAGGCCCAGCAGGAAGACGATCACGCCAACCAGCCAGGAAGGCGGCGCTGTTCGGGAACTCGCCTGAATGGAGCGCGAAGAGGTTGGCGAGATAAGGGCCAGTCCCACCAGTGCCGCAATGACAACGAGCGCAATCACGATGGTCAGCGGGGGCGCTTGATAGTGGATTTTAGTAAATTTAGGGACAGCGATATGAGTCCACCAGAACCAGGTGCCGAACGAGGCGAGCAGGAAGACGATGGCGGTAACAATCAAGCCCCTTCGCCCCAACCAGGGGTCGTCACGCAGATCAGGGAAGAGCATTTCGGTGAGTTGGATGGGCAGAATGATGCTCCAGACGCTTTCATATCCCACCGCCCAGAGTAGATACATCCAGTTGACACCCAGCACACGGCCATAGATGTGCTGCGGATCGGCGACAAACAGTGGATAGAGGGAGGTCTGGAGAATCACGCATTCCTCGGCAAGCCCATAAGCGACCGCCAGCAGCAACAGTGCGATCCAGCCTTTACGCTGAGAGCGCACCAGCACCCAGATGAGCAGGGCCGCAGAGCCATACACGCCGACCTCGGAGGGAAAAGCAAACAGATTAGTCAAATGTGTCGAGCCTTCCAGGATTTCGGCAATGAACGGGGCCAGCAAGAACAGGGTAATAATCGCAGTCCCTCGACGCCGCGCGGGGATGAGTGATGAGTCCATTACAATCTTTTCCTTTCGACAGAGGTAATGGTTCTCATCATAACCGCTTTGTATGGAAAGCGCGTCTATCTACAGATGGATTGTAGGACTCGGAAAACTCTCGACCCGTCAAAGACCTGGGGCGGAAGGAAAGAGGCGAGAAGAGGATTCCTAGCAGCATCCTCTTCTTTCTCATTAGTCAGCACCTTCAAGAGCCTGTTCCCGCAATCGTTGCACATCGCGCATCGGAGGGACGCCGAAGAGGCTTTTGTACTCTCGATTGAAGTGGGAGGTGTCGCGGTAACCTACGCGATAGGCCGCGCTGGCCGCGTCGATATTTTCGCCCAGCAGCAGGCGGCGGGCCTCTAGCAACCGGAGTCTTTTCTGAAATTGCAAGGGACTCAGCGCCGTGACAGCCTTGAAGTGGCGCTGTAAACCCGAGGCGCTCATGCCCAGTTCGTGCGCAAGCTGTTCAATGCGCAGCGGCTGGTCGAAGCCTTGCCGGAGCCGCTCAACGGCGCGGGCTATAGAGGGGGTGTAGCCTCCCAGGATGGCCAGATGACGGAGCCGATCCCCCTGCTCTCCTTTCAGGAGTCGATAGAGAATCTCTCGCGTGACGAGCGGCAGGAGTACTCGCGCCTCGGCAGGAGCATCCAGGAGCCGGACCACCCGCACCATCGCATCCAACAGAGAACCATCAACTGGACTGACGGCGATGGCCCTCGCATCCGTCTGCGTTCGGGATTCGACGAGATCGGCCTTCACAAGAATCTCGCTAACGAGGGTCGGAGCGAGATCCAGGCTCAGACAGAGGAAGGGATGCTCTTTTGACGCTTCCAGCACCTGACCGACGTAGGGAAGATTGACCGTCACGAGCAGATAGTGGAAGGGATCATAGCGGTAGCGGCTCTCGCCCAGCAAGAACTCTTTGCTGCCCTGGACAACCACGCACACCGATGGCTCGACCAGATTGTACACCTGTTCCAGAGGGATGGAGTGACGGTACAGGTGCAGCCCGGGAAGCGGCTCGATGCCCCCATCCTCATGCATGACCCGCCCAATCCGCTCCACCAGTTCTTCGCGGCTGGCTTGCATCAGCACCGCCTCGCGTTCCGCCTGCTGACCGTTGCTCACCACCATCAGAACCTCCTCATATGATTGGCTCTACTTTTGTCTCAAAAATTGGCAGAATCAGACAATCATTTGCAACGATTATTCTATCACTCGCGTCTCTCGCCTGTCTATACTAGACACAAGAGAAAGGAAGTTTTGCTATGACGAACTGGATACAGAAAGATCTTGAACGCATTGGAGCGGCAGATGAACTGCGCCTCGCCACATTCAAAAAGGATGGCACGCAGCGTCGGCCCGTCATCATCTGGGTCGTTCGCG
>JAICIM010000385.1 GCA_025928885.1 Ktedonobacteraceae bacterium
ATAACAAACTTAATACGTGAATTTACTCAACAGGTGCAGGAACTTGAACAAACAAAAGAACAGCAGTTTGACACCGGCACATAATATCATGTATAAATTCTTTTACACACAAGAATGGTCTATTCGCCTTTTTTACAACAGATGGCGGTTCAATATCGGGTCACACTTGACAACCAGCATCAGGAAAATAAGTTGTTGGTATGTCGTTATGTACTTCGTGGGTGGGACGGTACACTCACAAAGATGAACCATCCAAAAATTTTTTCTGCGATGAGAAGATTAGAAGGGGAACTTTTTAAGCTTCGTGCCGAATTTGAAATAATGAACGATCAACAAGAACTGCGTACCTTTTATCGGATGCACTATCTAAAATCGCCGAGCGGAGTTTATCAACGATGCAGAGAGGCATATAATCATGCTTCTGGGGCGAGTCAGGCATATGATGATGAACATCATACCTTAGCTTCTTCCGAAATTGATCGATGCCATGACCAGATCAAAAAAGCACTGAGTGAATTTACAAATTTACATTAAATAGACAAATTAATAAAATTTTTACGCAATACAATAAAAGTGTTGATATTATTTTGTTAATATGATATAATAACTTATCTACTACAATATCTGTATCACCATCCATCGAGATAAGAAAGAGGCAATGATGACTGAACAGATGAGTAGACAATGGTCAGGCGAAACGTATCGACGGAAAGAACGGCCCCAGCTTCTACTCGCCGATGTCATTCTGCTTATGCGCCGTACGATAGCGGAATTTAGGCAGGCCCAGCCTCCCATTCGTCAGATTTATGAATTATTCAGCAATCAAGGTGACATCGAATCCGACGAATGTGATTATCTCCTCAGTTTTCTTCGTATGATCCGTTCCACCCTTCAGAACCTCCAGAGCGTATTTCAGGATACAAACGCCCTTCCTATCGCTATCCTTCCCTTCTGCTATTCATTTGTAGCCGAACTGTCCATCGCAGAAACATGCATCCAGCGGCTCACGCAGAACACAAAACAGTTTCGTTCTACCTGCCAGACCGCTTCCAGACGGACAATCAGGCAACAATGTATGATTATAGACGATTTAGAAGTGCTATTGGAGTTCAGCGACAATATAGTATTTCAGTCGCAAGCCTTGCTCGACAATATTCGTTTTTTAGAGCACTAATTACACATACGCATTTCGCGTTTTTTGCCTATTAACAAATATTTGGAGAGATACAAGTTTATCTCTAACAGCCGCAAATTCATGTTTCCATCTGTCACATACTCGCGGCCTATTTCGTCAATTTTGTGACGAGGGAAAACCGAACGGTACAACGAAACCGGCCTCGTCAACAGGAAAGCTAGCATGCGCTAGTCAATATGACAGAATGACATAAGGAGAGCATGAACATGGAAGCACGAATGACTAACCCGGCGATGATCCTTACTGGCGCGATGGAGGGCATTCAATCTCTGCTCAAGGCCACATATAAAGGCGGCGTGCCTCGCAAGACGCTTGAACTGGTTCACTTGCGAGCAAGCCAGATCAACGGTTGTGGTTATTGTGTTGATTCGGGTGCGCGTAACGCCAAAAAAGCTGGCGAAACAGATGAGCGCCTCTTCGCCGTCGCTGCCTGGCGCGATACCCCTTACTTCACCGACGCAGAACGGGCCGCCCTCGCCCTGGCCGAAGCTGCCACCCGCCTCGCCGATAGTATGGACCCGGTTCCCGACGCGATCTGGGAAGAAGCTGCCCGCCACTTTGACGAGAAGGGATTGGCCTCCATCCTCCTCATGAACGCCATCACCAACCTGTTTAACCGTCTCAATGTTCCTATCAAGCAGCCAATCGGCGATCAGGAGTGGTAAACCCGGGTAAATCAATTCATCTGGTTCTTCCTGGAACTCTCCAGGAAGAACCAATTATTACATGATTACGAAGCAGAAGAATTTATTTGCGCAATCCACTCATCGCTCTGGACAACAGCGGCCTGCCGGGGAAAGACTTTGGACAACAGCACGCGATGCCCCTCTTCATCGTTATCAAGACAGCAATCGGCCAGAACGGTCAATTAATAGTGCGTTCACGTCAGGGATGTATCACCGAACGATTCTAGCAGCGTGCGCAGCATAGCAGCAAGTTGTTCGCGTTGTATGGGTTCGAGCGGTTCAAGCATATGTGCAGCATAAGCAAGATCCAAACTCAGCAACTGATCCACGACCTCGCGCCCATGTGGTGTGAGCCGAATAAGCACCGAGCGGCGATCGTCCAGAGCACGGACGCGTTCAACCAACCCCTTGCTTTCCATTCTATCGATGCGGTTCGTAATGGCACCTGATGTCACCATCGTCGCCTTGAGTAATGCACTCGCCATCAACTCATATGGCTCACCCGAACGGCGGAGCGTGGTCAGCACATCGAACTCCCATTGCTCCAGGCCATGCTCAGCAAAAAACTTTTTGTATTCGCGCTCCAGCACCCGCGCCAGACGCACAACTCTTCCAAGCACGCTCATCGGCTCGATGGCGACCTCGGGCCGCTCACGACGCCACTGCTCAATGATCGCATCAATTGCATCGGCCATAGCTTCCTCCCATCAGCATTTATTTCAACGTTAAAATACTTGACATTCAAGTGTTTATCATTTATTATTTCAACGTTAAGATAATAACAAGCCGTTGAGCATGTGTCAAGCAATAGAAGGAGAGAAAGATGACCATATTGATACCACATTTTGACGACGCCATTATTGTGCGCGAAGCAGATGCAGAAGTACTTGGCTGGACATCATTGACGACGAGACTGCTTGCTGATAGCAACGATACCGGCGGTGCGATCAGCGTAATGCGCACGACGATGGGCGAGGGCTTAGAGGGGGCGAGGCCGCACACGCACAGCAAATCCGCTGAACTCTTCTATATCCTCAATGGGGAGCTACAACTACTGGCCGGAGAGCGCGTAATTACGGCCCGGAAGGGTGATCTCGTCGTGGTCCCGCCCGACATGCCCCACGCCTTCGCCACGACGCCGGGTCATAGCGCCGATTTCCTGATCGCTATTGCGCCGGGCCTGGATCGTTTCGGCTATTTCCGGCTGGTCGAGCGTCTGAACCGGGGCGAGGCGACCTTGCAAGAGTTGTTGGAATCCCAGGAACTGTACGACAACCACTTTCTCGATAGCCCCGCCTGGCGAGCCGCTCGCACATAAGCCCGCATCCCTGGCATTAAATCTCAGCTGCGAGAGGCGAGCCAATGTTATTGCACTGTATCGCCTCTCACACGGCCCCAAAAACTCTACTTTTTTTACGCCTCTCGCGAAGTCTTGTCTTAAACCGCTTCTCATGCTACACTGAAAGAGGCTTCAAAAGATGTGAGACGCTCGTTTGAGTTTGTCGTGTCCTGTTCGTCATCATTTGCACAGAGACAACACTATTTGGAGAATATGTATGCAAGAGGTCGGTCCTATTTTCGTGCGTGATCTTTTCCCACAGGAGCGGCAACAGCTTTTGGAACTGCTCTCTGGCCTTTCTGAACAAGAGTGGAATGCTCCGACTGTCTGTCCTGGCTGGTCGGTCAGGGATATTGCGCTGCATGTGCTCGGCGACGATATCGGCTATCTCTCCGGGCGCAGAGATCACTTCAGCAACCCTTTCTTTCAACAAAAAGATATGCATACCTGGGAAAGTCTGGTGAAAAGCATCAATGAGGCCAACGAGCTATGGGTACAGGCCACAGCACGTATCAGCCCACAGCTTCTCTGCGAACTGCTGGCCCTCACGGGCAAACAATTTCACGCCTATCTGCAAACCCTCGATCAGCTAGCGCTCAACGGCATCGTGAGCTGGGCCGGTCCCGATCGCGCTCCCGCCTGGCTCGACACGGCACGCGAATATACCGAACGCTGGCTGCATCAACAACAGATACGCGATGCCGTCCACAAGCCGGGTCTCAAAGAGAGAACCTTCTTCCATCCCGTGCTCGACACCTTCGTTCGCGCCCTCCCTCACACCTATCGGGCAGTTCCGGTCGCGACACCAACAGCATTGAAATTCGTCGTGACGGGCGAGGCTGGAGGCGCATGGTATCTCGTTGGAACAAATAATCGCTGGTCCCTTTATACCACTGTTGAACTACCACCGATCACCACCGTGACCATGAATCAGGAAACATGCTGGCGGCTCTTCACCAGAGGGATCAGCAGAGAACAGGCATCCACACGCACGCATATAACAGGCGATCAGGCGCTGGGTCAGCACCTCCTCTCAACCGTTTCCATTATTGCTTGAGCAAGCAGACAGGTAATGACGTTTTCTTACCCTCCCTTAACCCTCATCTGTCATGATAGAGGGCAGTACATTTATGCACACAATTTCATAGCATAGTTATCATAAAAGCAGAAGGGATAAACATGGTTAATGATGGCAAACATCCATCATTTAAAGAAAACGACACGACCGCTCACTGGATCAAGCGACTGATCATCTCGCTTACTGCACTTGTCTGGATCGCGTTGATCGGTATCGCTCTGTGGTTGCTGGGACAGATTTCACAGGCCGTTATTCTGCTCCTGCTCGGCTCGGTCATCGCCACCATCATCTATCCCGTGATCCGCTGGCTCACCCGGTTCATGCCACGCACACTGGCGGTCGCACTTGTCTACATACTCCTGATCGGGATCATTGGCGGCTCCCTTTACTTTATTGCGAATATCGCCGTCAATCAGATCATCTCCCTGAAGAGCTATATCCAATCATTGATCAATGCCCACGGTAATAGTCGCATACAACCAATTATAGAGAAGCTCCAGCAGCTCGGGCTTTCGCAGGACCAGTTGCGGGCGCTGGGACAACACCTGCTCGCACAGTTGCAGGGCATCCTCGATAATGTGCTCCCGTTTATCAGCAACCTCTCGACCCTCCTGCTCAATATCGTCCTCGTTGCCCTGCTCAGCATCTACTTCGTGCTGACCGGGCCTCGCATCACACGCTGGCTGAAGCACAAAACACCAGTCGCCTATCGTGAACAAATCAGTTTTCTATTAGACACGCTGGATAGGGTGATTGGCGGCAACTTTCGCGGTCTGCTACTACTGGCCAGCGTCATCAGCGCCCTGACCGGTATTGGCCTGTTCTTCATCGGCGTTCCGTATGCCTTCCTGCTCAGCATACTGGCGTTTATTCTAGAGTTTATTCCTATCATAGGTTTCTACATTACCGCGCTCTCAATCGTTCTGATGGCTCTGACGCAGGGTTGGATGGTCGGACTATTCGCGCTAATCCTCGTTAGCGTACTTCAATTTCTCGAAGGAGAGGTCCTGTCTCCGCGCATTCTTGGCCGCTCGATTGGCATCAACCCCATCGTCATGATTGCGGCGCTTATTGCTGGCAACCAGCTTTTTGGCATCATTGGAGCCGTTTTTGCAGGTTCAGCCGCTGGCACCATTCAGGCGATACTTGTGGCCTGCTGGTCCTTCTGGAAGCAAACACATCCACACGCATTCACGGGCGGAACGCACCATCAGGATTCATCACAGCATTCATTTACGGAGGACGACTCATCCTCATGAACAACGGCATCGCAGGGAAATGAAAGCGACACCAGCGGCCCCACTCGCGACGTTTTCTTGACACCCACCGACACCGACGCTCCATCCACACGCCCTATCATAGAAAGAGCTTATCGGTGTTATTGTCAGGTTTCATCGCAAACCTGCCTGGAGATGCGGTGGTTGCTCTATGAATCTGATAGCTTTCTCAATGAAAACAAAGGGGCTGCGCAACTTCGCGCGGCGACTCTGGACCGTCTTCACACGCTTTGGCTTCACCAAAACACGCTCACGCACAGCACTCTATGCCCTGATCGACCTGCTGCACGATCATCATGCCGCCCCCACATTTTTTATTCCAGCGGTCGTCCTACAGCGACACCCCGCCCTGCTTGCCGCCATCGCCAGGGACGGTGCCGAAATCGGCATTCACGGCTACGTCCACAACGACTACCGCACACTTAGCGCAGGTGAGCAGTATAAACAAACTGAACGGGCCATAGCAGTATTTCAAGCCAACAATATTCCCTATCAAGGGTTTCGCAACCCCTATCTAGGCTGGACCGAGCACTCGCTGAGCGTGTTTAGCAGTCTGGGTATGGGCTATGAGAGCAACGAGGCGGTGATTCACAATGTCATCGATCGCGTCCAACTCTCGCCGCTCCAACTGGGCGGCTTCGAGAAATCGTTGCGGCTCTTTCAGGCCATCGCCCCCAGCATATACAGGTTACGCCCCCATTTTGAGGGAGCGCTGCTGCGGCTTCCCACCAGCATTCCAGATGACGAAATGCTCTTTGATCGCCTGCGCATTACCGACGCTGGCATGATCGGACGCATCTGGAGCCAGGTTATGCAGCGCGTCTACGACTACGGCGGCGTCTATATTCTCAACCTGCACCCGGAGCGAGGCGTCCTCTGCCGTCAGGCGCTGGCTACGCTGCTCGACTACGCCCACAGCCGTCCGGTCTGGATAGCCCGTCTAGATGAAATTGCCGACTGGTGGCACGAACGGAGCCGCTTCACGCTACATATTACGCCCATCGCGCACCAGCGTTGGCGCGTGGAGGCAGATTGCAGCCCGCGTGGCAGGCTGCTCGCTCGCCATCTCGCCATAGAAGATGGTTCGACAGTTACAGCGCCAACGCTCTGCCCAGCCACGTGCATTGTGCAGGCCGAACGCTATCCGGGCATCGGCCTCTCGCCACGCACCCCGCAGCAGGTCGCCACGCTGCTTGCTGAACAGGGATACGCTCATACAATCGCTGCGCCGGAGCAGGCCGACCAGTTCAGCCTCTATCTCGATCTTCCCGACGGGCTGGGCGAGACCCGCGCAGAGCAGCAAGAGAGCTGTAATGCACTCATCCAACAGATTGAACGGCTCGATGCGCCTCTGCTCTCC
>JAICIM010000606.1 GCA_025928885.1 Ktedonobacteraceae bacterium
GCTGATCGCGCTCCAATTCGAGGGAGAGCGCGGAGTTCAACGCCTCTATCATCGTCATCTGCATGGCTGCTATCTCCTTCCGTTCTGCTGATGGGTGGCGTAACGCAGCAAATCCTGGCGCTGCTCCTGCAAGCGGGGCGAAAGATCGGCGGCGACATAGTCGAAAAAGGCATCGGGCGCGGGTGCGGGCAGCGCCACCGCTTCATCAGCGGCGCGATTAACCTCCTCTTCAACCTCGTCAATGATCTTTTGATTGTCCACTTCGGTGAGCAGGTCGCGCTTCATCAAAAAGCGTTGCAGGCGCAGAATGGGATCTTTCAAGCGCCACGCCTCAACTTCGGCCTCGTCACGATAGCGCGTGGGATCGTCGGCGGTGGTATGTGCGCCGAGCCGATAGGTAAGCGTCTCAATCAGCGTCGGTCCCTGGCCGGAGCGTGCTCGCTCAACCGCTTGCTGCATCACAGCATAGACGGCGAAGAGGTCATTACCATCGACCAGCACCGAAGGGACACCAAAGCCTGGGCCACGCGAGGCAAAGCTGGCAGCTGCCGATTGCCGGGAACGCGGCACGCTGATCGCCCAACCATTATTCTGTACCACCAGCACGACGGGAGCCTGAAATACACCGGCAAAGTTCAGCGCCTCGTTGAAATCGCCCTCAGAGGTCGCGCCATCGCCGCAGACGCCAACCGCAACGACGGGATCACCGGAAATCTTCGCCGCCATCGCCAATCCGACGGCGTGCGGCATCTGCGTGCCAATGACGATCTGAACAGGGAGGCAATGCGTTTCTCTGGGGAAGGGAGCGGTAAAGCCTCGAAAGGAATAGATCAGGCTGGAGAGAGGCACACCTTTGACGATCAGGGAGGCGATTTCGCGATATGAGGTGGTCAGCCAGTCCTGGGGTTGCAGAGGCGCGGCCAATCCGACCGTCGTGGCCTCCTGTCCGGCAAGCGAACCAAAGGTCGTGGCCCGCCCCTGCCGTTGCAGCGCAATGATTTTATTAGAGAAGACCCTGCCCAGCTGCATGATACGGTAGAGTTCCAGAATGCGCTCGCTGCTGAGATCGGGCATTGGACCTACCAGATTGCCCTCCACATCGAGAATTTGATAGGCCGTCATCTCGGAACCAATCTGTTGAATCGTCACGATACGCTCCTTTGCTTAATCGAGAGGGAAACATATTCCCGGGAATCGCCAGATGAGAAAAGGGACACCTTGAGCGGTGTCCCCGTGCCTTAACGCTGTACCGGTTGCTGCGAACCGGCGTTGAAGAGCCAGGGCGCTTCCTGACGCCGACGGGCCTCATAGGCCGAAATGTCGTTATCGTGCGAAAGCGTCCAGCCGATATTGTCCAATCCTTGCAGCAGCGCCTGCTTCTTGAACGAGTCGATATTGAAGCGGAAGACGCGCCCGGACGGCGTGGTCACGGCCTGCGCCTCAAGATCCACGCTCAAGCGATAGCCGACCGTTGCCTCAACCTCTGCGAACAGCTCCTTCACGATGGCTTCATCGAGCACAACGGGCAGGATGCTGTTATTGAAGCAGTTGTTATAAAAGATGTCGGCAAAGCTGGGCGCGATCAGGCAGCGGAAGCCATATTCGCCGATAGCCCAGGGAGCATGTTCACGCGAAGAGCCACAGCCGAAGTTGTCGCCAGCCAGCAAAACGCTGCTTCCCTGATAGCGTGGATTGTTCAGCACAAAGTCCGGGTTTGGCGTTCCATCGTTGAGATAGCGCCAGTTGGCAAACAGAATATTGGCAAAGCCCGTTCGTCTGATCGTCTTCAGGTAGCGAGCAGGCGTAATTTCATCGGTGTTGACGTTCACGCGGTCCAGCGGCATGACCAGCCCGTCCAGTTTCACAAAAGGTTCCATCGAATGTCCTCCCTTTTCAGCAGCAAGCTAGAGATCGCGGATATCAACGAAGTGACCGGCAATGGCGGCGGCAGCGGCCATTGCGGGGCTGACCAGATGCGTGCGTCCGCCTTTGCCCTGGCGGCCCTCGAAGTTGCGGTTACTGGTCGAGGCGCAGCGCTCACCTTCGGAGAGGCGATCACCGTTCATGGCGATACACATGCTACAACCAGCCTCGCGCCACTGGAAACCGGCCTCGCGGAAGATATCGGCCAATCCCTCTTCTTCAGCGATGCGGCGCACCTGCATCGATCCAGGCACCACCAGAGCACGCACGTTTGGCGCGACTTTCTTGCCCTTCGCATACTGAGCTGCCATGCGCAGATCTTCCAACCGCGAGTTGGTGCAGGAGCCGATAAATACGGTGTCAACCTTGATATCGCTGATCTTCTGGCCTGCCGTCAAACCCATGTATTCCAGAGCACGCTGATAGCCCTGGCGCTTCAAAGGATCGCTGATCGTGGCGGGATCAGGCACAGAACCGGTTACGTCTGTGACCATGCCGGGATTCGTTCCCCATGTCACCTGGGGTGCAAGGCCGTCCACATTGATTTCGTGAACTGCATCGAACTGAGCATCGGGATCGCTGGCGAGCTGCTTCCAGGCCACGACCGCCTGATCGAACTGTTCACCCTGGGGAGCAAACGGACGGCCCTTAATATAGTTGAAGGTCGTCTCATCGGGAGCAACCATACCAGCGCGTGCGCCCGCTTCAATCGCCATATTGCAGAGCGTCATGCGGCCCTCAATAGAAAGGTTGCGTACCGTCGAGCCGCTAAACTCGATGACGTGGCCGGTGCCAACGCCGGTGCCAAGCTGACCGATCACATAGAGTGCGACATCTTTTGCAGTGGTGCCAGCCGGGAGCGTACCCTCGATACGAATATTCATGGTTTTCGGCTTCATCTGCAAGAGGCACTGCGTCGCCAACACATGTTCAACCTCGCTGGTGCCAATGCCGATCGCGAAGACGCCGAGCGCACCATGCGTGGAGGTGTGGGAGTCGCCACATACAAGCGTCATGCCGGGCAGCGTGATACCCAGCTCGGGACCAATAATATGTACAATGCCCTGACGCGCATCAGCCATATCAAAGAGGGTGAGATTGAAGTCGATGGCGTTCTGCTCCATCGTGGTAATACACAGTTCGCTATCCTTATCGACCACATCGAGCATCTTGCGACCACTTACCGTCGGGATATTGTGATCGAGTACCGCGATCGTGGCATCGGGACGACGGACTTTGCGGCCAGTCACGCGTAGCCCCGCGAAAGCCTGGGGAGATGTGACCTCATGGACGAGGTGGCGATCAATGTAAATCACACTCGCTTCGCCGGGTACATCGCGCACCACATGCGCATCCCAGATCTTATCAAACATTGTTTTAGACATAAGCTGGCTTCTCCATAGCAACAAGAGTATCAAGCAAGCGCATACGTGCCGCGCCGCCAGAGTGACCATTCCGGGTAATGGCAGACCAAATTAATTGATGTACACACTATATGATATTTCACCATATCAATGCAGAGGAAGGGGAAGGTTGCGCCCATCTGCTAATCGTGATCCTGATCTCCATAACCCCAAAAAGTCACGCCTCCCAAAAGTACCGATAACTCTATTATACGACAAGAAGGGGTTGGGATTATCATCGCATAGGGGGAAAAGTCTTGCAAGATGTTGGATTGAAGAATGCTCAATATGGTTCATAGCCGCGCGACTTTATCGCGCCTGGTGGCCCCTGTGCGAAAGGTGAACCAGGCGCGACTTTATCGCGCGGCTACGAACCTCTTTGATATATTATTTCCAATGATCGTATTGCATATGGCGAGCGGTTTCGGCGGCCTGCGCTTTGCCTAGCAGACGCGAGACGATATAGAGCGACATATCGATGCCAGCGGAAACGCCAGCGGAGAGGATGATCTTGCCATTGTCCACATAGCGCTCGTCGGGACGAATCTCCGTATTGGGGGCCACCGCTCGCAACTCTTCCATCGCGGCCCAGTGTGTTGTGGCGGCAAGGCCATCGAGCAGACCAGCTTTGCCCAGCAGCAGAGCACCAGTACAGACCGATAAGAGCAGTTCGACCTGCTCAGATTGCGCTTTAATCCATTGTAAGAGAGCTTCGTCGTGGATCAGGCGACGCGTCCCGAAGCCACCCGGCACCAGGAGAATAGCAGGCTGCGGGCAATTCTCGATCGTATAGTTGGGATTGACGCTCAAGCCGTTGCGTGCCAGGATCGGTTCACCTTTGGCAGCAGCGGCAACAGTATAGGCATAAAACGGCGACTCACCATCACTGCGCTGCCCGGTGACGCCAAAGACCTCGAAGGGGCCGCAGAAATCGAGCACCTCAAC
>JAICIM010000532.1 GCA_025928885.1 Ktedonobacteraceae bacterium
GAATGGGCTTCAATATCGTCCAGGGCTTAGAGGTTGAGACCGATTACCATAACTTTCAGGCTCTCAACATTCCCGCCGATCATCCGGCACGCGATATGCAGGACACCTTCTGGGTCTCGCCCGGCCAGATCTTGCTGCGCACCCATACCTCACCGATGCAGGTACGCGTGATGAAACAGACACAGCCGCCAGTTCGCGTCGTGGTCCCTGGCAAGGTCTATCGCAACGAGGCCGTTGATGCCACCCACGAGGCGATGTTTCATCAGATTGAGGGACTGCTCATCGACGAATATTGCACAATGGCCGATCTGAAAGGCTCACTGGAACGGTTCGCCCGCGAGTTGTTCGGCGAAAAGCGCCGCGCTCGCTTCCGTGGCAGCTACTTCCCATTCACCGAGCCAAGCGCCGAGATGGATATCGATTGCCCCATGTGCGATGGCAAAGGGTGCCGCGTCTGCAAATATAGCGGCTGGGTCGAGATTCTGGGTTCTGGCATGGTTCATCCCAAACTATTGCGCGAGGTCGGCTATGATCCCACGAAATATCGCGGCTTCGCTTTCGGGGTAGGCGTGGAGCGTCTTGCTATGCTCAAATACGATATCGGCGAAATTCGCCTGTTCTCCGGCAATGATCTGCGCTTCTTACGACAATTCGCATAAGCAATCTGGCGGTACTGATCTGATGGAAGAAAGAGGAGTGCTTCACTCATGAGAGTCCCATTAAGCTGGCTCAAAGACCATGTAGATATTACGATGTCGCCTGAAGAACTGGCCCACACGCTAACGATGGCCGGTCTTGAGGTCGAGGCAATTGAATATATTGGTAAAGACTGGGGCGATAAAGTTATTACGGCCCAGATTATTCACCTGGAAAAAGTTCCAGGGTCCGACCATTTGAACTATACGCGTGTCGTTACTGGCACCCAGGAACTCGGCGTCATCTGTGGCGCACCGAATATTCAGCAGGGCGATAAAGTCCCGCTGGCACTGCCCGGCGCGAAGATCGGCGATATCACGATCACCGAAGCGCGTAAGATGAACTACATCTCACAGGGCATGCTCTGTTCGCCACGCGAACTGGGCATGGGCAACGATCATTCGGGCATCTATATTCTCGATCCACACACGGAGATCGGGCAAAAGCTGGTCGATGTGCTGGGTGAGGTCGTGCTGGAGTTCTCCATCAAAGCCCATCGCGGCGACCTCTCCTCAGTGGTTGGCATCGCCCGCGAGGTCGCCGCTCTGACCGGACAGCCCTTGCGCATGCCCCAACCCGTCTTACACGAACAGGGAACACCAACCGCAGAGATGGTCAGGGTCACGATTGAAGATCCCGACCTCTGCCCACGCTATACCGCACGCATCATCAGCGGCATCAAACTCGGTCCCTCGCCTGAATGGATGGGACGCCGCCTGCTCGCTGTTGGAATGCGCCCGATCAGCAATGTCGTGGACGTGACCAACTACGTGATGCTGGAGCTTGGGCAGCCCTTGCACGGCTTCGACTACAATCTAATCCCGGAACAGCATATCATTGTGCGCCGCGCCCATGAGAAAGAGACGATCAAAACGCTCGATGATGTCACACGCAAATTGACGCCCGATATGCTGCTGATTACTGATCCCAAAGGGCCGACCGCCATCGCTGGCGTGATGGGTGCGGCGGTGAGTGAGGTCAACGATCAGACACATACGGTACTATTGGAGGCGGCGAACTTCCAGGGCAACAGCGTGCGCCGAACCTCGGTCAGGCTTGGGCTGCGTACCGATGCCTCCAGTCGCTTCGAGAAGGGTCTTGATCCCGAACTGGTCGATATCGGCTCCCTGCGTGCCTGCCAGCTGCTCGAAGAACTGGCTGGCGGCTCTGTCCATCCTGGCGTTGTGGACTGCTATCCCAGGCCCGCTCAGCGCCGCGTCATCCCCTTCTCAACCGATGAGGTGGAATGGCTCACGTCGATGCAGGTGACACAGGCCGAGGTTGTGGAGGCGCTCACTGCGCTTGGCTTCGCGGTGAAACCGGATGAGCAGGGGAAAAAGATGCTGGTGACGGTGCCGACGTATCGCAACGATATCGAGGAGGGGGCCGATCTGGTGGAAGAGGTGATCCGTCTGATTGGCTACGATCAGATCCCCAGCACCATTCCTACCGGTCCGCTGCCTGAGCCGATGCACGACGATTGGTTCCAGCACGAACAGGAGGTGCGCAACCTGCTAATCGGCGCGGGCCTCAACGAGATTGTCACCTACTCGCTGACCAGTCGGGCGCGAATGGTCAATCTGCTGGCCTATGCCAACGCCGATACTGCTCGCTACCTGCTGCAAGCCCCCGTTGGCGCAACCAACGCTACGACCCAGGCCGTCGAGCCGTCGAATGGGACAACCGCCGTGGCAACGTTTGATCCTCGCTCGATCCCTGCCGTCGTGCTGGCAAACGCGCTCAGCAGCGATATGGAGGCTCTGCGCCTGACGCTGATGAGCAGCTTGATGGAGACTTTGCAGGAGAACAGCAAGCGCAACAAAGCTGGCCTGCGCTTCTTCGAGGTGGGCCGCCGCTATCTGCCAACCGATGGCGCGAATAGCCTGCCCGATGAGCGACGCACAGCCGGAATCGCGCTCTGTGGTCCCGCCGAAATTTCGTGGATCGAAGAGCTGGCCCGCCCTGCCGATTTCTACGATCTGAAAGGTGCGGTGGAGACGCTCTTAAAGGGCTTGAAGATCACCAACTACCGCTTCACGCCCACACAGCATCCATCATTCCATCCCGGTCGCTGTGCGCTGCTAGAGCTACCGCGCCGCGTCGGTGAGAATGAAGAGGTGTTCAGTCCCGCCGGGGTGCTTGGTGAGATGCATCCGCTGGTGCAGCAGCACTACGACCTGCCCCATCGCGCCTATCTGGCCGAGATCGATCTGGAGCGGCTCTATGACGCGGCCCCCGCTCGCATCGTCTATCAACCGCTCTCTCGCCATCAAGAGTTGACGCGTGATCTGGCGCTGGTGGTTGCTCAGGAGGTGTCTGGCGAGGATATTCACGACGCGATCCTGCGCAACGGTGGCGAGTTGTTGCGCTCGGCTACGCTCTTCGATGTCTATACCGGCGAACCGATCCAGGCTGGCAAAAAGAGTCTGACCTATTCGCTGGTCTATCAATCGCAAGAGCGCACGCTGACCGATGCCGAGGCGAACGCGCTTCAGGAGAAGATTATCCAGACCCTGAACCAGGATTTCGGCGCGGTACTCCGCTCATAACGGTTTTACAATTAGACATGTAGCGACAACCGCAAGGGATTGTCGCTACATTTACCCGTTAAATCGCTTTTGCCCGCGACAACCGCAAGGGATTGTCGCTACGTGGTACAGGCCCAACAAGGACATATCTCATGTACGAACTGGTCATTCTGGCTCAGTTGATGGCCTATCCCGCTCACGGCTATCTGATCGCGAAGATCATCAACGATATCATTGGCCCTTATGCTCGCCTCAGCTCTGGCCGGCTCTACCCTCTGCTGGCGAAACTGGAACAGAATGGCTTGATCGCTATTGATACTGAAGCACAGAGCGGGCAACATGGCGACCGCCATCTCCGTATCTACAAAATCACTGAGGCAGGACGCCAGCGCTTTTACCTGCTGATGCGCGATACCAGTTCTAACCCTGGTGACTATCATGAACTCTTTCGCATCAAAGTAACTGCCTTCGCGTTCATTTCCCCTGACGAGCGCCTGCACCTGATCGATCACTACATCCATTATTGTCAGGCCCATCTCCATCACCTTCACAGCGAGATCGATGCGATGTGGCGCGATTCCCAAAACTATCCCCAACTGGTTGCTTCCCCTTATCGCGTGCAATGCATCGTCAATAGCATGGAGCATTCTATAGACTGCTGGCAACTCGAACAAAACTGGGCGAGAAACCTGCATGACCGCGAACTTGCCCTCGCCAAGCAAGCTACCGCTGAAGATCATCCTCTGTCGTAGCCGCGCGACTTTATCGCGCTCTCGAACCACTCCACAAACCTAACCCGGCGCGACTTTATCGCGCGGCTACGACAGGAGACATTTCCTATCGATACCAAAAATCTCTATTTCATTGCAATTTTCAGTCTTACCGAGTTGGCAATTATTCTCAATTTGTTAATAATAATTATCTCAATGGTAATAAACAGCAAAATAATAGCAAAAATCATTGACAAACCGGACTTTCGTCGGTATACTATCTCACAGTGACATATAAGCATGCAGCGGTTTCCTCTTCGCCGATGATGAGAAGCATCTAATCATGACAAAGGATGTCAGGAATAGGATGATATACTGTTCTGGTAACAGATGATCTACCAGAAAAAGTGTCCATTTCCTATATGTATTGGACAGCATATATCAATGAAAAGCTATGTCCATCAGGCCGGTTTTTTCCCAGCCTTTTTTTGTTATGCTTATTTCGAGCTTATGCTTTCTCTATTCAAGCGGTTTATAGCACAAGGAGCAGATACTCTATGAGTTCTATACATACGGAGGACATCAAATCTACACAACCATCTGAAGCGCCGGGCCAGGGGCGACGCTTACAGGGAATGGCGCTGACCAGCGTGATAATCGCGCTGCTCCTCACGCTTCTCTTAGAGGCGCTGGATCAGACGATCGTTGGGACGGCGATGCCGAAAATTATCGGCGAGTTGCAGGGGTTTGATCGCTATACATGGGTTATCACCGCCTACCTGCTCACCTCAACGACCCTGGTACCGATCATTGGGAAGCTCTCCGATCAGTTCGGGCGCAAATGGTTTCTAGTCACCGGGGTGATCATTTTCCTGTCGGGTTCCGTGCTGGCCGGAGCCTCTCTGACGATGAACCAGCTCATCGCGTTTCGCGCCTTACAGGGTCTAGGCGCGGGTGTTGGGCTGGCCCTGGTCAATACGGTCATTGCCGACATCTTCCCGCCCATTGAGCGAGCAAAATGGCAATCGGCCTTCGGTGCGGTCTACGGCTTCTCAAATCTGA
>JAICIM010000240.1 GCA_025928885.1 Ktedonobacteraceae bacterium
CTATGCAACCCCGGCCTATGTCCAGACACGTATGGACAAGGAGCAGATTCTTTTTGAAACGGCAACCGAGCAGAGTATTGCTGAATTGCTGGCCTTTGAGCAGCGCGAATTTGCTAACTGGACGGCACATTACAAACTCTGCGCTCTCCTGGGCGACCATCATGATCTTCTTATTGCACGCGATGCCTCACAGAGTATTGTCGGCACGCTGCTTATGTATTCACCACACTCACATCCTGACAGAACGGATCTGATCTGGCAACTCCTGCTGGGACACGACGCGGGCGCGATGGGGTCGGTCGGAGTAGCAGCGGCAGAGCGTGGACGCGGTATCGGGCTGAGCATGGTTGCACGGGCCTCAGAGCTGCTCAAAGAGCGCGGCGTACGCAATTGCTATATTGACTGGGTTGAATTAACGGACTTCTATGGTAAGGTGGGCTATACAAAGTGGCGCGAATATGCACTCAGCTGGCGCGAAGCGGGAAACGTACAGGTATAAGATATGAAGAACATTTCATAATGTTATAATATCAAATTTATCAATAGTAGAACAAATATGGTGGCAGGGAGTGACTTTCGTATTGAGAGAGCGGTTACAACGATAAGTAGATGATGTTTTATCTCAATTGTGCCTATGAAATTGCTCTATAGACCAATAGAGGATTGATGTTTGTTCACCATCTTCGTTATAATAGGAAATATGCCCAAACTATCATGAAGGATAAGAGATATGCATGATGTAACAATCGGGCCTTTCGCCATTACATTCACTCCTGATGGCGTTGAATTCAACACAACGCAGCAGGATACTGCCACAAAGCTTTCTTACACCGAATGCTATGAACTGTTTCGAGCATTATATATGCGCCGCGATACCATCTATAAATACACACACCGAGAAAATCTGATCGAGCCACAGCAAGCTGATGGTAAGGTGACATATACAGAAAATCACGGATCATTTGCAGTTGCATCCTGGGAAACAGAGATTGATCCCGATAAGGGATAATATGTATAACTGATGCAAAAATACTGCAAATACACGCTATAGAGGGGGTTTCTGATGCTCTCCCTATAAGTTGTGTTATTCAGACTTCTCATCGCTCTCAGGCAGCGGCGACAGAGACCTGACAGGGAAGGCCGCCATATGTTGTGTTGTCTGCTCCACAATGGTTTTCGTTGATTGCCCTGAAAGTGGAGAAAGAGATGATTGTGGAGGCTGCTCTTTGGCGTGTCTCTCAGCATCACTGGCTTCTATCCGCACCGCAGCATACCTTGCAGTATCATGCATAAATTCGACAGCCTGACGCGCCCTTTGCTGGGTCAGCATTGCAGCACGCCTCGTCAGATCTTGCGTCACACGCCCCATATAGAGTATCGCCTCGCCAACCTGCTGCATAGGAGTAATGCGTTCCCCCGCCTCCTGCCGTCCCTCATTATCTTCCGACTGCTTTTCATGCGATTTGGCAACAGAAGGAATACCGATCGGCTTTTTAGGAAGATGTACCGTCAAGTGGTGCGTCAGGGCATAGAGCTGGTTGCGAGCAATCCCATGAGCAAGGCCATGCATCTCTAGCAAAGCAACCCAGCGTGTAAAAATCTCCGCCTGTTGCCAGGAAACGTCCTCATAATTGACCGTAACGGCTGGATCAAAGCGCACTCTTCCCTTTGTCCACGTCAGAAGATCGTGAAGAACCGCTTCAGCATCGCGTTTATAGCCTGCCACATGTACAAGACGCCTCTCCTTAAAATAGAGATGAACCAGACCTATTCGTTCATTATTGCGAATAGAAAGGCGACCAGTATAAAAATGCTCATGTATCTCTATGAGAGTAATCGTCACTGTGGAGAAATAATTGAAACGTGCAAAACGAGGTAAAGATTTAGAAGGAATTTTTGTCACTTTCCACCCTCCCACTACTATCAACACCTGTACCATCATAGATCGCTTCACTCACAACGATCTGCTAATCATATACTCTATTTATCTTACAAAGTCAATCTATAATTTTCATATGTTACGATATTACGCCCACTTTAAGCAGAGGAAGGAAAAAAGTGAAACGCGATTATGCGTGGCCGCTGGAGAGGAGATAATTGTTGACTTGGAAGACGCCAAGATTAATTAAGGCCGGGCCAACATCCTGTAGTGAGCGAATGATCAGCCGGTGGGCCTCCCTCTCTCCAATAATTGGAGCACAAAAATATTGACAGATAGTAATTAAGGCCGCAAAACCTTCTAACAGATTTTCGCGTGAAAGGCGATCAAGATGGGAGCGATCAATCACCTGAAGATAGCCAGCGGGATCGATTTTCAAACTGGCAAAGGCAGGAAATGCATCGGCACAATCATCAAGGATATCTTGCAATACATGGAGAGCCTCTTCAGGGCCAACGAGATGCGCAACAGCCAGCGAGACGCGGCGCGTCGCCTCGACGAGAATCTGCCACTCCCAGGGGGTAATCAATTGCTGAGCATCGCGTGCCTCTACCAGCTTGCTATCAACCACGCGAGGCAGTTGCGGCACGGCAACCACCCCGCTCTGACACATCTTCATCAACGTCTCATCGAGGAGCCGCTCATGCTCATCGTTCAGCGTGACATCATTGGTTGTAGCACCTCGTTCAAAGCGCAGTAGCCCACGCGTCCATCCCTCCAATTCCGCCAGAAACGTACGTATATCGCCGCGATTCACCACTATATGTACTAATTTACCCGCACGAAAGTAAAAGTGGGCGATACCGCGCCGTTCCGTATTGCGCAAAGAGAGGCGACCAAACGCCCGCATGCGCTTGATCTGATAGATCATATTTGCCAGATCACGCAATGATGCCTGCCAGGTAGCGCCAACCAAACTCATCTGTAACACACCCCATCACCGCCTTTTTTGCAGAACGATGCTCCCACTATTTACACCTACTCAGGCATCAACCGCCTGCATTGGCAAATGATACAAAAAAGCCCAAGCATATGTCAAGCAATTAAGACTTTACTCTAGAGATGCAACTAGAAACAATTAAGGCTTCACAGCGGGCGGAATATGGCACACCTGCTGGCAATAGTCGCACCAACCTTCCAGCGCACCGTCCTCAACGTCATGCACATCAGATAAGCGGCGGGCGCAGCGGCAGACGTAGCCATGTGGGTGGGCGGGATTACCAAAAACAAGTGCATGAGGTTGCACATCATGTGTAACAACTGAACCAGCACCAATAAGGGCAAACTCGCCAACCGTCACGCCACATACAATAACTGAATTCGCACCAATAGAGGCCCCATAACGCACATGCGTTGGGGTGACGACCCAATCATCGGCGCTTTTCAGCTCGCCATCAGGGGTAATAGCACGTGGAAATAGATCGTTGGTGAAGCAGACATGCGGGCCAACGAAGACGCCATCCTCAATGGTCACGCCCTCAAAAACAGAGACGTGATTCTGAATTTTGACGCGTGACCCAATCCGCACATCTGCATCAATGTATACACCTTTGCCAATATTGCACTGCTCACCAACCGAAGCATGCACTCTCACCTGGGCCTGACGCCAGATGCGCGTACCAGCACCAATCTGCGCCCCCTCTTCAACCTCGGCGGTTGGATGGACGTAAAATGAACGATCAACCATATCTATGCTCTTTTCCTGTCTATTTTTTACTGCACAGCAGAAGACTGCTTCTTCCCTGCGTTTGTCAGATAGCGACGTACCAGAGGCAGCCAGCGCAGACGCGAGAACAAGCCCCAGAGACCTGCCGCTTCAGCTGCCACAACCAGCCAGTGCTGGCTCACATCAACCTCGATACGGCGCAACAGATGGGGGTTGCTTTGCGGCGTATTGAAGCCATAGCTGGTGGTCACGGCCCAACAATAACCGGCCCGTTTCACCGCCTCCAGAGCTGCTTCCCCTATATGCTGCCTCTGTCCTACAGGATAGGCAAACGAGCAGACCGGGCGTGACAGATGACGTTCTACCACGCCTCGACATGCCTCAACCTCCTGCTGCACTTCCCGCTTATCGGCGAGATATGCCAGAATTGGATGGTGCAGCGTATGCGCTCCAAAGGAGACCCAGCCACTTTGCTCCATCTCCACAACCTGTTCCCAGGAGAGAGGAAGAGCCGCTTCATCTTCCTGGCTCAAACACTCTGAAGAGATGCCCAGCGCGGCATAGGCGGATGCGAGAAAATCCTCTCGTTCCGCCACAGAAGAGGCATAGCGAACCCGTGTATCGATGAAATCAGCCAGCGCCGCCCTCTCCGCAGCCACCGTAAGATCATATGTGCGCCCCTCAATGAGGGCGAACGGCACACCTGCATAGCGCACCAGCCGCTCGCCCTCCAACCACCAGAAATGCGCCCCGCTCTCTATATAGCCCGGCACCAGATAGACCGAAATAGGTATCCGCCATTGACGCGCAAGGGCAAAGGCATGGGTATAATTGTCACGATACCCATCGTCAAAGGTCAACGCCAACGGAGTGCGCCGATCATGCGCAGCAATACCTTCCTCTGGTGCGTACAATTCTTCAAGGGCTGCCTCTATATGCATTATACGATAATGTTGCCGCAGATAGAGCAAGTGGCGACACAAATCCCCCCCCGTCGCCCGATGATAATTTAAAATCACCAGATACTTTCGACGACGGGCCAGCCAGCGGGCCACAGCAACGGCCCCACTATAATACAAACAGGCCGCTATAAAGATCAACAGGCGCTTACGCATGGATATATCCTTCTCACGGCTTGCGCAATGTACGATGACAATAGTCCAGAGCAGCTGTCCACATAGGTCGCGGATCGCTCCAGTCTACATAGTCGTAGCTGGTGGGAACGCAAGAAGCAGCAACGAATTCAGCAATAGCTCGCAGCGGAGGGGTTACACCGGGTCTGCCGCGCTGCTTGATAGCCTGTACCGTTGCTCGCAGATCGCCCTCTAGAAAGCGCATCCAACGACCTGTTTGATACCCCTCGATACGCTGTAAGCGCTCTCCACAGGCCCATTTATAGAGAAGATAGGGGAAATCAACACCGGCACGAATAGCGACCTCAATCGAGGCAGAGAGGCGAGGGTTGATCTCCATGAGATAGGGTTTGCCACAAGCATCGCGCCGAAATTCAACCTCCGAATAGCCCTCCAATGCGATTTCTCGTACGAGGCGCTCGGCCTGCTCCCCGATATCAGGGGGTAGCACAATACTTTGTCGATATACCGATGTCCCTCCAAGCGGGGGCTGAGTACGCTTTGCCCATTGAGCGAAACGCGCATACATCTCACCGCCAGCATACAGGAAATTGATGGCTTCCCGTCTGCCTGGCAAAAACTGCTGGAATAGCACCAAACCGCCCGATTGCGTCAGTTCCTCCACCACCTGGCGAGCTTCCTCATGAGTTGTCACCAGTTGACAGATCAAGCGCACTCCCTGCCCAACTTGCCACGATTCGACAGGCTTCACCACCGCCGGTAAACCAACCTCGCGGATAGCCTCAGTTACCTCATCAGCTGCACGGAGGGGGACCCCTCGCGGCACTGCAATACCCATGCCAGCCGCAATTGCCAGCGTCCGCTCTTTATCGACGGCAATCGCCAGCGCCTCCTCTTGCGCCAGCGCCACACGCGTCGCACGCTCAAGCTCTTCGCGATGTTGACGGATAATGGCCAGCGTCCCATCTGATGCGGTCATCAGGACGCGGGTATCTGTGGAGAGAAGGAAGCGCTTGAGGTCCGCAGCGAACTGGTCAGTATCACGCTTGAACGCTGGCAAGATATGAGCATGGCGGCACCAGCGCGAAGAGAACGCTGGCACATAGGGACTCTCCTCAAGCACATGTGCAACCTCAGCAACCGCCACGCGCAACCCCTGACGCCCCAGAGAGCGCACCGTTGCCAGCGATTGACGCAGCGCCGCATCAAGCACCAGGGCATCATAGGTTTCACGAATCGATTGCGGTGCATTCAAGCGCGAAGATGTCACCACAGCATTGTCTATAGCATCAATATTCATCGTTTTTTCCTGAGTCTGGAGATAACTCCCAACAAGCCAACAAGCTCCGAGGCCATAATCAGCCAGTGTTGCTCTATATCGCCGGGCAAACGATTGAGCAGATAAGGATTGGTCTGTGCAGTGTTGACATCCTCATATGTCGTGACGGCCCAATCATAGCCAGCAGATTGCACGAGATGCAGGCCAGCCTCCCCGATATGCTCACTCTTGCCAATTGGATAGGCAAACAGACGAATCGAATGCCCCAGCTGCTCTTCCAGGACATGGCGCGAGACCTCAACCTCACATCGAATCTCTTCCGCGTCGATCAGATAGCCCAATACGGGATGATGCATGGTATGTGCGCCAAACGAGACCCAGCCGCTCTCCTCCATCTCGCGAATTTCACTCCAGGTCAGCGGCAAGGCCGTATCCATCTCGCCATGAGTCGCGCGACAGGGCAGCGAAACCTCAAGCGCGTGCTGCATAGCGACAAGAAAAGCCTCGCGCTCGGCCACCGATGGAGCATAACGGAGATGCGTATCGATTGTTTTCAACAGCTCACGCCGGTGTGCCGGATCAACCAGCCAGTAGGTGCGACCATCAATTGTTACCTTGTCTACTGCGCTATGTTCCACCAGATAGGTTCCAGCCAGCCACCAGAAACAATTTCCGCTTTCACTATATCCAGGGATGAGAAAAATAGTGAAAGGAATGCGCAACGATTGCGCCAGCAACCAACCATAGGTATAATTGTCCAGGTAGCCATCATCGAACGTCACCACCAGCGGGAGACGCCGATCGGACGGCGGCGAAGAAGAGGTATAGAGTTCTCTAAGAGCATCCTCCAGATGCATCACACGATAATGGCGGCGCAAATAGAGGAGCTGGGGGCGCAGATTTTTCCCTCTCGCGCGGTGATAGTTCAAAATGATCAGACAGCGACCGTAGCGCTGCCTCCACCAGAGCAGCAGACGCACGAGTCCACTATAATAGAAGCAAGCGGCCAGGAAGAGACGTATATGCTCACGCATTCGCATGCCCCCTTCTCTCAGCATCACCCATTTATTGACCGGATCTGGCCTCACGGACAATGGCTCTGGTTACTCTTGGGGCGGTCGCCTTACAACCGACAACAAAACGATATAAAGGGCCGAAGGAACGCAGGGCCGTAAAACCAACAAAGTATAATCCAGGTACGCTACTTTCAAACCAGGGACTCAAGACCGGGCTGCCCTGATCGACCTGAATCTGCCGCAGCAAAGATGGATGCAGCATGGGCAAGCGACTGATGTCCGCTCGATAGCCGGTCGCTAGCATAATATGATCAGCCATTATCTTCGATCCGTCGGAAAGCACCGCCTGTACCTTGCCGCCTGCTTCATCCACCTTGCTCAGCACATGCCCCTCATGGAGGCGAACTCTGCCGATAATGCGTTCGCGCAACCAATCGGAGGCGGCGGGGACATAATGATTGCGAATAAAGCGATCTTTTGCGGGTTGAGGAAAGCGATAGAACAGGTAGGGCAGATATTCGATAGTCCAGTTTTTCCAGCCTGAAGCAATCCCGGCATTGGGGGCCAGCATTTGCTCAAAAAGACCTCGTTCGTTACTGCGATCAGGGGCCAACCAGAAGATCGGGTGCCGCGCCACCACATGCACGCTTGCACCGGCCTCGTGCAGCAAGGCCGCATACTCAACTGCTCCCTGTCCTCCCCCAACAACCACGATACGTTGCCCCTGAAAACGCTGCAAATCGCCGTGATCGACCGAGTGCGAGAGCAGCTCTTGTGGAAGGTGAGCATACTCAACAGGACGCTGCGCATAATACGAGAGGCCCGGGGCCATTATCACAGCCGAACTATAGACGTGACGCCCATCAGCCAGTCGAACCACGAAACGCTCCTCATAACGTTCTATCGTAGAGACGTATGTTTCGTCAATATCGCGCACCGCCTGATTTTGAAACCATAGCGCATAATCTATGAAGATATGTATCGGCACAGGATAACATGGTTTATGAGATGATTCCTGAAAGAAGCGTTCAAAGTTCCAGCGATTGTGCGGATCAGAAAGACGCGAGGCCCACCAGTGGGAGCGCAAAAACATCCCGTCGGGCATATGATTGCGCCATAGTTCCAGCGTCTTGCCAAAGATTGCAACCTTCAAGCCTTGCGCCAGCAGATGGGCCGCGACGGAGAGGCCATACGGTCCCGCTCCCACTATCACCACGTCATATTGTGCAGCCATATTGTTCTGCTGGACGATTTTCTCCTTCGCCATTAAACTCATGAATATTTCCTCCTGATACGCGCAAGTCTTTTGTGAATAGCCCCTCCAATCCAACTCGTGGTGAAGTCGGTCGTCGCATGGAGAGCGGGAAGTGGATCGCGCCAATCTGCGTAATCGTACCCCATCGGTTGCAGAAAAGAGAGGCAAAAATCGAGAGCAGCTCGACCGGGTGATGATACATCTGGCCGACCGCGCTGCTGAAACGTTTCAATCGTTGTCATAATATCCCCCTTTAAATAGCGCATCCAACCACCCACACGATAGCGCTCTACCCGCTGGATCGGCCTGCCACTGGCCCACTGATAGAGCAACAAGGGAAAATCCACGCCAGAGCGCACGGCGATCTCGACAGAAGCGGAAAGTCGCGGATTAATCTCCATCAAGAAGGGCAAACCGGAAGAGTCGCGACGAAACTCCACTTCGGCATAGCCATCCAGACCGATGGCACGAATCAAACGCTCGGCCTGTTCCCCACTATCGGATGGTACAGCGATGCTCTGGCGCAAGACTGATTGTCCTCCCAGCGGAGGTTCGGTGCGCTTCGCCCATTGCGCAAAACGCGCATAGATCTCACCATGAGCCGAGAGAAAGCTGACAGCCTCACGCCTGCCCCCAAGAAATTGCTGAACGAGCACGGAGCCGCCCGAACGTGTCAACACTTCCACGACCTGCCGCGCCTCATCAAGCGAGACGACAAGCTGAGAAGCTACCCGTTGCTGCTCACCACTCATCCACGACTCCACTGGCTTCATTACCGCCGGGAGACCAATCTCATGCAGAGCCGCACGTAGATCGCCCTCCGACGAGATCGTCACCCCACGCGGGACATGCAAGCCCAGTTCTTGCGCTATCGCCAGCGTTCGCTCTTTATTCACCGCAATTGTCAGCGCCGTATCTGCTGCCAGGGCGATGCGCGTATGAGGCTCAAGGACGGTTCGATGCTGCTGCAACAGAGCGATGGTGCCATCAGAAGAGGGGATCAAGACACGCGCTCCGATATGTTGCAGCCAGTCCTTCAGATAGGTGAGATAGTCCGCTGTGCCTTCTCCCGCTGAACACACATAGCCCCTACGACACCAGCGCGAAAAGAACGCAGGCACGCCAGGACATGTTTCCAGTGCCGCCACGTTCAATCCCTGTTGACCAAGCGAACGCAGCGATACCAGCGCCTGCCGCAGCCGGGCATCAAGGATCAGAGCATCATAACTTCCTGTACGATGAG
>JAICIM010000709.1 GCA_025928885.1 Ktedonobacteraceae bacterium
GTATTCATTAAAGAACATCAGCGCCTGAGACGATCCATAAAAAGCTCCCTGCTCTCAAAGCAGGGAGCTTTTTTGTATTGATAATAATGATTTTACTCGCCGCGTATAGTGAAAAGGTACATTGAAACGTGTGCATTGATAGGAACAGCTGCCGGGCAGGAAGCAGGCTGTATTGCTTGCAGTATGCATGAAAAAAGAGCAAGGATCGTTGGGAGAAAGGTGATCGCGATGAGTTATTCCTACGTTTTGTCCCCTTCGGTTGGTGTGGCGCGTCTGGGGAACAGCCATCAGTCATTCTATCTGTCACCAACAAAAATCGGCGGTTTGCCGCGTGAATGCGACATGAATGGCAATGAGATGCAACAGCCGTTTACCTCCTTCAGAGATCAGGAGGACCGTATCAAGCGGCAGGCACAGGATTTCCGCATCTACCGTACGCAGAACCAGACGGATTATGAGGAAGTGACGCTGAACACTGAGGGGGTGCAGTCGATCGAGTGGACCGTCCATCTTGCCAATAAAAAGGCCACATGGTATCAGTTTCATGAACTGCAAGGCAACTTGCTGCTAGGAGAGAACAACAGTTACGCCAATCAGAAGATTCCTTTACGCAACGCCAAGACGGCCAGGGTGGAAGACCGCAGGAAATTGATCATTGATCCGGGGCCACGCGTTGTGAGCGGCAGGAAGCAGAGTCAGGAAGTTGCACGCGACAATATCCCCGCCGATTACAAATACGGCAGCTTCCCCAATCCCAGGCCGCTTTATGGCTCTCCAATTAACTCGCTGGGAACCATCAAAACCGATAACGAAGGCCGCCTGCTGGTACTTGGTGCTTATGGCAATGCTGGTGGCGACACAAAGATCGAAAGCTATGGCGGCGCTGATGCCTGGTTTGATGATATCGCAGATGGTCCCGTGAATGTGACCGTGAGGTTCACAAACGGCGATTCCGCTCAGCTCAACGGGTGGGTGATCTGCGCTTCTCCCGATTTTGCGCCCGAAGTCGTGAATATTTCGACATTGGATGACACCATGTTCGATGTGGCGGTCCGCCATTTCAACCTGATGCCAGAAATGTACAGCAATGGCTCATGGAACGAGGATTTTGTGGCGAACTATCGGCGCGATATCCTGCCGATCATTGAGCGCATCTCGCGCTATCAGTGGGTCGCCAATGTCCAGGCGATGAACATCTTCAGCTCAGTTCGTTTTGCCTTTGAAGATCCATCTGAGGGGAACGCCGCCAATCGCCAGCACTACTTCTCGTATTTCCGCAAACCCACCATCTACACCACGGAGCCGGGCGATGGAGGCAGTAGAATACCCTCCCATCCTGCGCTCTCCGCTGTCGGGGCTGGGAGGAGTACAACTGCTGTTGCGACCAATCCTGCATCGGTCTTCTCCGCGCTGAATAAGATTATGGGCGGTTCGTCGCTCAGTTCCGCGCCGACTGCTCTTGCTCCAGCAGCCACGATGGAAGATGGTCATGCGCCTTTGCCCATTCCGGGGAAGATTGAAGGTGATAGCGCCACCCTCTTTAGCGCCGATAAGATCCCCATGATGGTGTTGAACTCGGGCAGCAATTCGGTGAGCAACGCCAATATTGAGAAGTTCCTGACCCTCAACCAGACGCAGTATTTTCTGCTCAAGCAATGGGCGAGGGGGAAGTTCGTCAACGAGCAACACTACGCTTCTTACCCCGTCTGGCTGGCCTCGCGTGTGTCTGTTGGTAATTGTGTCGGGCTGCCGATGTGTCCGGGCATTGAGGTAACGTGGAGCATGCAAAACCCGAGCATTTACCGCGAACCTTATGTAATCGCTTCTGCCGGCACTCCCGAGAGCTACAAGCAGCACGGCCTGACCCCTTTACGCGACGAAACGGAGGGCGGTGGCTGTGAACCGGGAGACCTGACAAAACGTATGGCTATCCCCTGGCAGGCAGATTTCTTTAATTGTACTATCCAGTACATCAACTTTACCGACCCGACCCAGAATAAAGCTGATAGGCAGCCGTTGCCGCCGACCTATTATGCTTACTGGTGGCCGCCCCAGGCCCCGTGGGATGTCATTAGCGGCGTGGAGACTGTCGAGGAGCAGGCAAAAGCGCATATCCCGGCAGGGCTACAGGTCAACTATCTGCGTGGCATCAACTCCTATGTCCAGATGGTGACGGAATGGTCGTATCTCGGCTTTATCCGCAACCAGAACAGCAGTGAATTGGCGGATACGTTCCCATACATGGTGGAAACGGAGCGTCGGCATGAGTACTTCGCGTACAAGGCCGTGCCTGTCAGCCAGATTAGCGGCAATGAGGAGGACGGCGAAACCACGATTCCCGTCTTCTATTCCAAACCGCCACAGGAGCTACCATTGGCTGCGGCAACCTCTTTGCTCACTCGTTTGACGGATGAGCTATTCCAGCAAATAGAGGTGGCGGAAGAGGTGCTACTCGAACTTGTGCCGCGCAGTGGAACAAGGGATCGTTTCTAAGATGCAGGGACTACCATATCTTGGTGCGATCGATGTGGCCGTGATAGGTGGGGGGCCAGCAGGTGCGGCATGCGCTCTAGCCCTGCGCACCTGCACCGCGCATAGCGTCGCTCTGATCGAGGCAAGCATCTATGATAATGTCCGGGTGGGAGAGCATGTCTCTTCCGCCCTCCTTCCGCTGCTGGACTACCTGGAAGTCAAAGAGCGCTTCCTTGCTGAGTGTGCGCATGTCAAAAGCCTTGCCATCCGTGCCTGCTGGGGGCGCGATGTCCCCGTCTCGCACCATTCCTGGCAGCACTGGTCCGGGGAGGGCTATTTGCTCGATCGTGGTGTCTTTGATGCTATGCTGGCAACCGCCGTCTATGAGCGTGGTGGCCGCGTCTATCCGGGCTGCCGTCTCGAAAAGGTGCGTGCCAGCGAAGATGGGCCGGGCTGGCTCCTCCAGCTCCGTCACTCTTCGGGCAAACGTTTTCTGCTTCAAGCGCGTTTTCTGGTCGATGCTTCGGGACGGCAGGCCAGCGTTGCAAAGCGTTTAGGCGCTCGTTCTACTCGCTACGACGCTTTAATTGGTGTGAGCCGCTTCGGACAGATGGATGGCAATGTCCCCTCAGCCGGTGAGATCCTGATCGAGAGCACACAATCCGGCTGGTGGTACTCTGCCCCCTTGCCTGACCA
>JAICIM010000554.1 GCA_025928885.1 Ktedonobacteraceae bacterium
CTACCATCCACACATGGGCCACCAGGCGCGATAAAGTACGAAACGGGGGAGCGTATTGGTTATGCAAACACGTCGGCGACATAGCGGGTGCTGGTGCGCTCCAACTCGTCGGCCCAGGCGTTAGCCTCTTCGAGCGAGCACTGTTGCGCTTCTTGATAGATGCGCACAAAGGTGTCACGGACCGCTGGAGCCATGTGCTGTCCATCGCCACAGACGAAGATGCATGCGCCGCGCTTGAACAGATCGACGATCTCAGCCCGATCGTGCCAGAGCCGATGCTGAACGTAGCGAATTTCGCCATCAGCTGCTTTCGAGAAGGCTGTGCGTAGCTTCACAACGCCATCGCGTTCCCACTGCTCCAGTTCATCACGATACAGGTAATCCACATAGGGATGGCCGCAGCCGAAGAAGAGTAGCGCCTCCCCATGTTTCTGTCCACCAGCAGCCTGAATAGCTCGTTCTTGCAGGAAGCCACAGAATGGCGCGATGCCTGTTCCCGCGCAGACCATGATGATCGGTGTTTCCAGCGATGAGGGCAGATGGAACGCCTCCTGCGAAGGCCGAACGGCGACCGAAACCTTTGTTCCTGGTTGTGCCGAGGCGAGGTAGTTGGAGGCAACTCCCAGGTATGTCCCTTGCCCGGACCATGCTGGAGCCTCAACCAGCGCAAAGGTCAGCGTGCAATGGTCCTCTTTCCAGAGCGGCGAAGATGAGATGGAGTATTGCCGGGAATGCATCGGCGGCAACATCTGAAGAAATTCCGCGAATGAGAGCATGCAGGCGGGGGCGCGTTCGAGCAGATCCAGCACGCTTACATATCTGTGTAAGACCTCTTGCTCATATTGCTCTTTTTGGGCAAGTATCTCCAGTTGCGCTTTCTCCGGTGGACATTCGGTGACTTTTGCCAGCGCCTCCACCTGCTTGCGGGTCGCCGGTTGTCCCAGTTCCACATAGTTTGAGAGTAGTTCGCTTACACTGATGGGATACTCGGTTGGGAGCGAGGTCTGGCTGTCGCTGGCCTTATGAATAATGATCTGAGTATCAGGGGTCAGCCCGAAGCGACGTAGCGCCCGTTCCACATTCTGGAGCGGATTCGTCGGCAGCACGGCCAGATAGTCGCCCGCACGATACGTCATCCCCTCTGGCAGCGCAATCTCAAGATGCAACTTCGCGTGGGCCTGGGGAGAAGAGAGCGCCACCAGTTCGCGGTTCTCGACAATGGTTCCCTGCTGTACATCGTTCTGGCGGAGCAGCGCTGAGCGGGTTGCTGGTACGACCTCGACCTCGTACGCGGGACCGGCGGGCTGTGTTTGCGCCGTCTGACCGAAGGCCGGGGCCAACTCGCTCCACAGCGTATCGTACCAGTGGTCAAAGTCGCCGAAGAAATCGCCGCGTGCATCAGCAGCGCCGCGCTCTTTCAGGCGGGTCGCCCCCGCAGCTACGAGTCGCTCATCAATTTTTTTCGGAATTGTCTGAAACGTACGAATCCAGTCACGGTTGCCACAGCCAAAAACTGTAAATTTCACATTATGCAATTCGCCTGGCTCCAGCGAATCGATCCAGGCAACAAACTGCCGGGCGTTATCGGTTGGTTGTCCCTCATAAGAGGCGGTCACGATCACCACGGCCCCTTCTGTTGGGAGATGGCCGACATGCGAGTCGAGCGTGGCAATCTGGGCTGCATAGCCCTGCGCCTTTGCATCTGAGGCGATGCGCTGAGCAAATGCTTCTGATGAGCCGCTATTGGAGCCGAAGAGGACCAGTAGCGGTGTGCGTGAGCCACCGGCCTGAGCAGCAACGGGAGTGCTGCTCTTCAATGGGCGCTCAACGGCGGTCATGATGCGGCTTCCCGGCTCAACACTAATCGTACCTCGGCTCCTGGCGCGAAGGAAGAAGTTGTCGGGCTTGAGGGTCAGCGTCTCGCGGATCTTGAGTTGGTACGAAGGATCTTCTTCGAGCAGGTCGAAGCGCTGAAGGATCATCGAGAGGACCAGTTGAGCCTCTTGTAGCGCAAAGGGACGGCCAATGCAGGCGCGTTGCCCGTTGCCGAAGGGCTTCCATGCATTGGCGGGAATGCGTGCGAAGGCTTCGGGCGTGAAACGATCGGGATTGAAGCTCTCCACGTCGTCGCCCCATGCTTTCGGATCGCGGTGTAGCATGGGCAGCAGCACGAGGATGGTCTCGCCTTTGGCGACAGGATATTTCCCGGCTAGCTGTGTATCCTCATAGGGCTGGAGCGCGATAGCGGGCGCGGTGGGCCAGATGCGCAGGGTCTCTTTCAAAACCTGATCGATGTAGGTGAGCTTCGCCAGATGCTCGAAGCGGGGCATCTCGCGTCCAAGCACCTCGTTAACCTGTTCGCGTGCTCGGGCGAGCGTCTGGGGATTTTTCAACAGTTCGTAGAGGGCGAACGAGAGCAGTCCGCTGGTGGTCTCGTGGCCCGCGATCAGGAAGGTAACCAGTTGATAACGAATATTTTCGTCGCTCAATCCTCGTCCTGTTGCTGGATCACGGCCTTGCAGCATGCGGTTGAGCAGGTCCTGTTTCGTTGTGGCGTCGGGATCATGCTTGCTGCGCTCAATGATCTCGTCGGCAAACTGATGCATATAACGAATATCGCCCGTGTACTGGCGCTTCGTGAGGACCATGAGCTGGTTCTGGATGGGTAGCCGTCGCCCGCGTGCGCCCGATTCGCTCAGCGCTTCGACCATCGCATGCACAAAGGGATGCATCTCGTTTTGGTAGAAGCTGTTGAGGCGATAGTCAAAGGCGCACAGAGCGATGGTATCGAGCGTGAGCCGCGTCATATTATCGGGGACGTTGATGACAGCATCTGCGCCGAAGCGCTCCCAGCGCACCATCATCTGTTCGGCAATATCGAGCATAGAGGGGAACATATCACGGATAGCAGCAGGACCAAAGGCAGGCATAAGGATATGATGTGCTGCTGTCCAGTTTGGCTCCTGGGTATAGGCCGTGAAGAGTCCGTCACCAGCAAACGCGCGAATATTTTCCAGGGGCGCATGTACTTTTTTGTCGAAGCGGCGCTCATCGCACAGCTCGTTGACCAGTTCTTGTGAGCTAACCACGAGCATGTCGCGCTCGGGAAAGCTCAGGCGAAAAATGGGACCATAGGTGCGTGCCAATCGCATGAGACCCTGAACGGGTTCATTGGGGTCCATATCTTTGAGATTTTTTAGTAAGGGATCTGGTTTAGGTTGAGGTATTGTTGTTAATAACTCCTGTTTTTCCATTGATTGGTTCCTTGTTTATGTCTGGTTGGTAAAAACATGAGCTGGTAAGCCATGTTGCAATAGACGGATGATCTGGTTCGCCATCGTGTCGGGGTCGGGCGCGTCGTGCTCGAACCACCAGGCGATGGCCTGCGTAATCATGCTGGTCAGGAGGCTGGTGAGGATGGGCAGATCATAGCCGATCAGCGCCGCCTGTCTGTGGGCATCTTCCAAAATCGTCGCGATAATCTCTGCTATCGCGTGTTGGACGCGTGAGGGCTGCGTGAGCTGCTTGCCGCCCGTTAAGGCGATACGGAAGATAGCTCGCTGCTCATACGCGTGGTGCAGGATGGCATGGATCACTACTGAGAGCGTTGCGCCGTCCGGCTCCTGCGCCGCTATCGCTTCCATGACACGGCTGCGTGTTGCTTCAAAACCTTCATCTAAGATTGTTTCAAACGCTTCGTCTTTGTCATGGAAGTACAGATAGAACGTGCCAACCGCGATATCTGCCCGCTCGGCAATCTCGGCGATGCTGGCATCATGATATCCACGTGCGGCGAAGACATCGCGTGCCGCGTTCAATATATCGGCCCTGGTGCGTGCGCGTCGTCGCGCCCCCCGGCGTTTTTTGTCCAGTTTAATTGAATCATCTTTCACAATATGAATTGTAATTCAGTTTCGAACGTATGTCAAGGGGCAGTTTGGGGAGAGTGGGGCTATTCCCTTGACAGAGTGGCCTGCAAACAGGTACACTATTTGCATAGAATAAATGCTGACCAGGAGTTATTGTGCTCCACCAATTGAAAGGAGACGTGCTATGCAGCGCAAAGTCTATGCAAACTCAGCCACATCACGTCTCAGGATGGCCAGCAATATCAAGCTCTAGCCGATACCTATAACTTTGAGCGAATGGCCGTCCTCTCCAGGGCGGCCTTTTTGATGCAAGAGGTTGCACACGTGATGTGTGCAACCTCTTTTTTTATCCAGAGAGGTGGTGCTACGCCATGAAAAACACTTTTTTTCTAACAACATTTTTCATCATTTCAGGAGTGACAGATGCCGAAAAGGACAAAGTTCAAAGAAGACGATTTTATAGATGAAGTTGAAGAGCAAGATCCCATTGCGCAGGCCCTTGATACCTTTTTTGAGAGGGGCCTGATTACCGATGTTTTGTATGAAGTGAAGAGCGGGAAGGAGGCCACCGTCTATTGCTGCGAGGCCCATCCTTCGACCGGCGTGGAGCTGCTGGCGGCCAAGTTCTATCGTCCGCGCCAGAATCGCAATTTCAAAAACGATGCGGTCTATCAAGAAGGGCGTGTGATTCTTGATAGTCATGTGCGGCGAGCGGTGGCGAATAAGTCACGGAGGGGGCGAGAGATGCAGTTCGCGATGTGGATCAGTCACGAATTTGAGGCGTTAACCACGCTCTCTAAAGCGGGAGCCTCGACGCCCCGACCCTTTGCGCGGGCCGACAGCGCGATCCTGATGGAATATATGGGCGATCAGGAGCAGGCCGCCGCAGCGCTGCAACACGTCTCGCTGGAACGCGAGGAGGTGCGCCCGCTGTTTGA
>JAICIM010000518.1 GCA_025928885.1 Ktedonobacteraceae bacterium
AGGTACTTTACTTTGCGCGTGAACTACAGAGCGCCCCCTGGACAGCCGCCGGTCTGCCAGGCAGCAAGCCAATCGAGCATATCACCAACATCGTGCTGATGGGCATGGGCGAACCGCTGCACAACTACGACAACGTGTTACAGGCACTGCGGATCTTAAATAGTGCCGATGGCTTTAATCTAGGGGCGCGGCATATGACCGTCTCAACGGTTGGTCTGGTACCCGCTATCCACAAATTGAGCCAGGAAGCCCTCCAGATCAACCTCGCCATATCGTTACACGCGCCGAGCGACGAACTGCGCAGCCGCACCATGCCGGTCAACCGCAAATATCCCATAGAAGAACTGCTGGCCGCGTGTCGGGACTATATCGCCGCCACCAAACGGCAGGTCACGTTTGAATACGTCCTGCTGGCCGGGGTGAACGACACCCCCGAATATGCGCAACAACTCGCCGAACTACTGGCCCCGCTCAAGCAGTTTGCCCATGTCAACTGCATTCCCGTCAACGCCACCAGCGCCGATTATCGTCCACCGACGCCGGGAGCCATCCGCCTCTTCCGCAACATCCTCTTTGAACATGGAGTGAGCAATAGCGTACGTGCCGAGCGTGGAGATGACATTGCCGCAGCCTGTGGACAATTGCGGACGCGCTTTGAAAAGGGGAAACCGGTGGCGATGGTGAAATAGGGATAACAGGCAGGAGTAATTAGTAGAGCGAAATAAACTGACTATACGCAAAGAAGAAAGGATGCCCGCAAGGATCACCTCACGGCGAGGTACCCCTTGTGGACATCCTTTTTCCCTGCCGTCTGCAATTACTTTCGTACCTTTGGCAGTTTGCTCATAGTGCGCAAGCAGCGGGTGCAGATATTGACATTGCGAGGCACGCCATTAATTTCGATACGGCGGCGCTGCACATTGAGGACAAAACGACGACGGGTTCGATGCTGTGAAAACGGAACGTTGTTCCCATACATAGGCTTCCGCTCACAGATATCGCAACGACCTGCGGCCATCTCTATCTTCCTTCCTTCCTAAAAATTGCACTTCCCGGTCTCATCGCGAACCAGACAGAGCCAGAACGCTCAAGGGAGCAACGGGTCGGGTTTACTTGATTCTCAAGTGGGCCTCTGGTATACTGCATCAGAACCTTGCAATTGCGGCCTATTTGGGCAAATTGCAATCCGCACTGATAGGGAAGCCCTAACACGTTATGCGAGTATAACCCATCTCAATTAATTTGGCAAGAGAGAAGAGCTATGCGCATGCCAAAAGCATCTGCAATTCATCCACAACACGGGTCCGGTCCTCGCGGCAAGATCGAGGTCTTACCTAACGCGATCCATACCATCGTTGTACAGGCCACCATTTCTTGCTATGGAGTTCTGGGCATTGCCTCACCGCGTCTCCACAACGGCCAGGCCGTGCTGCTACCCCTGGATCAGAGCAATCAGGGGGTACGCGTCCAGGTTGTGAACGAGCAACTGATTCTTGATGTCTATGTAGTACTGGAATATGGACTCCGCATTTCCGAAATTGCCCATAACATCATGAGCAGTGTCAAATTCTCAACCGAGAAAATGTTAGGTATACCTGTCGCTCAGGTCAATGTGAACGTCCAGGGATTACTTCACGGCCCCGGATCGCAAGACGACAAGTAAAGTAGTAAGAGAACAAAGGGTAATATAACTGCTATGCAGGAACAAGCACCGCGCACATTCCGACAACGCACCCGGCGTATCACTGTCTTCGACGGCCAGGATTTGAAAAAAGCAATTCTGGCAGGTGCCGCGTGGCTGGAGCAACATCGCGAAGCGATCAACGCGCTCAACGTCTTCCCTGTACCCGATGGCGATACAGGATCAAACATGTCGGCCACAATGAAGTCGGCCATACGCACAATTGTCGATAGCGAAGAAACGTCGGCAGGAGTGATCGCCGCCCGCATCGCCCACGATGCGCTACTTGGCGCACGCGGCAACTCGGGAGTGATTCTCTCTCAGACATTGCGCGGATTGGCGCAGGGGCTAGACAAAAAGGCCACATTTACCGCGACAGATCTGGCAGCCGCATTCGAGCAGGCATCACGCATGGCCTATCGAGCGGTCCTCAAGCCAGTGGAAGGCACTATTCTCACAGTGGTACGCGAAACGGCAGAGGCCGCCCTGCGCAGCGCCGAAAAGGGTGACGATCTGGTAACGCTGCTGCAAGAGGTGGTCACAAGCGCACGCCACTCCGTTGCCCGCACGCCCGATCTCCTCCCCACACTCAAACAGGCGGGCGTTGTTGATGCCGGTGGGCAAGGCTTTTGCACCTTGCTAGAGGGCATCTGGCACTATACGCGTGGCGAGGCAGGAGGCGCAACGGTCATACCGACAACAGTTGCAACGAACCAGCCTGCAATCGATGCGCACGTCAAAAAGGGACGCGTGACCGTTGAGGAAGAGTTTGGCTACGAAGTTGTCTTTCTGGTGCGCGGGCAAAAGCTGGATGTCGAGCAGATTCGTCAGACCATCATCGACATGGGCGGCGTCTCAACAGTGGTGGCCGGCGACGAACGCATGCTCAAAGTCCACACTCATATCGCAACCCCCGGCAAAATCCTCGATTACGGCGTCAGCCTGGGCAGCCTGACCGATATCAACATTGAAAACCTGCAAGAGCAGAGCCTCACCTATGCAGCAGAGAGCGCTCTGGAGCACGCCGACGAGCAGGAAGAGGAGACTGTACAGATCACCACCGTCGCCGTTGCATCTGGTAGCGGCTTTGAAAAGGTCTTTGAGGGTCTGGGTGTAAGCGAACTGGTGTCGGGCGGACAGACAATGAACCCCAGCATCGAAGAACTGCTCACCGCCGTCGATACTGCAGCGGGAAAACAGGTGATCCTCCTGCCCAACAATAGCAACGTCATTCTCAGCGCTCAACAGGTCAAAAATCTGACAAACAAAGAGATCTACGTCGTCCCCAGCAAGACGCTACCCCAGGGAATTGCGGCACTGCTGGCCTTTAACTACGCCGCCGATTTCGCCACCAACTGCCAGGCGATGACCGAAGCGATCGAACACATCCACACGGTAGAGATCACTACCGCCGTACGCTCCGTTCAGATCGACAGCGTGACCGTGCGCGAAGGGGATTTCATCGGCGTCATCAATGGCAATCTGGCGGTGGCGGGTCAGGACATTCAAATGGTCCTGCAAGACACGTTGCAGCGCATGCAAATTGATAATTACGAGATTGTTACGTTGTACTATGGAGCAGACGTAACGGCGGAAGCGGCTCAGGAGACCAGCCGCCGCATCAAAGAGCAGCACTCGCACCTTGAAATCGAAGTTGTCGATGGGGGGCAGCTCTACTACGCCTATATACTCTCAGCCGAATAACCAACTCATTTCCTGTCAGGAGGCTACACATGACCGTCCACGTAGTCACGGATAGCACCGCCGATATCCCGCCAGAGCAGGCCGAGGCAGCCGGGATCACCATTGTTCCCCTCACTGTCTTCTTCGGCGATGACGCCTATTCAGATAATGTCGAACTGGATAACGCCGGGTTCTACCAGAAGCTTCAGGAGAGCAAAACGCTCCCGCGCACCTCGCAACCCTCGCCAGCTGCTTTTCAAGCAGCCTACACACGACTGATCGAGGCGGGCGCAACCGGTATCCTCTCCGTTCACCTCTCCTCCGGCTTGAGCGGCACCTACCAATCGGCCTGCACCGCATGCAACACACTGGACGAAAAGCTGAAAACGGTGCCGATCGAGGTCGTAGACTCGCAGAGCATCAGCGCCGGAATGTCCCACGCCATCTTGCAGGCGGCAGAACAGGCCAGAGCAGAGGCAACGCTCGAAGAGATCAAGGCATATGTTGTCGGCGAACAGTCGCGCTCACACATCCTGGCCGTCCTGGACTCGCTCGAATATGTCAAGCGCGGCGGGCGCATCGGTGGAGCGAGGGCGCTGCTTGGCAATATGCTGAGCGTGAAACCTATTGTCTCGCTTAAAGACGGCGCGGTGGTTCCCGTGGAACAGCCACGCACCCGCAGTAAAGCCTACGCACGCGTTGCCCAACTGGTCAAAGAGATGGAGCCGCTCGAATATCTTGCCATTGCGGAATCAAACGACGAGGTGGGGAGTCAGCTGGCCTCCGTCTTACAAACGATCTATCACAAAGAGATCCCCAGATATAAGCTGGGAGCGGCCCTCGGAACCCATACCGGTCCGGGAACCGTCGCCATCGCCGCCATTACCATGCCCAGGTCTTGATAGTATCAAAGAGGTGCTGCACGATGTCTCAATTCTACGTTGTCCCGAATATTTACACGGACATGAGCGATCAATCGCAAGGCTATTTCGCGTTCCGTTTCTCCTGCCATCGCTGTTACTGGCAGATCGAAACAACGCCGATTCGTTCAACCGTTGCCACTGTGAGCAATATTGCCGATATTGGTATCGGGCTGCTGGGAGGCATGTGGGGAAGAGCGGCGGAGGCAGGTCAAAAAATGTATGGGAGCCGCTGGCATAACGAGCAGGCCGAGGCGCTCCAGAAATCCTGGGCAGAGATCAAACACCATTTCCACTTCTGCCCCAAATGCTCCACCACCGTCTGTAACCGCTGTTTCAATATTGGCCTCAACCTCTGCACAGGATGCGCCCCCGACCTGCGAGCAGATGGAGCACAATTTCAGCACGAGTTGAACGTCGATGCGCAACGGCAGCAGATCGAGAAGAACTATCAGGCACCGCAATTCAACGTTAACGCCATTCCCTCCGCCGTCACACCAGATATGGTCAAACCCGCAATGCCACCAGTTCTGCCCAACAGACCTCAGCAACCGAGCCTCCCAGCTCCATCGCCCGCAGCAATCGCCGGTTTTAGCACGCCAGGCTATCCAAAAACTGTCATGTGTCCCACATGCAGACGGATGGGACCTCCGGGCAAATTTTGTCAGGACTGTGGTACCAAACTGCCGTTGCCAGACCTCTTCTGCCCGAAATGCGCCGAACCAGTGGGAGAGGGAGCGCGTTTCTGTGCCGAATGTGGGACAAAAGTCGTATCTGGTTGATAGAAAATGCTTATGAGCTTTAACTAATAAAGAGAGCAGTCGTAGCCGCGCGACTTTATCGCGCTCGTGAACCAGA
>JAICIM010000632.1 GCA_025928885.1 Ktedonobacteraceae bacterium
AAGGAAAGGGAACCGAGCAGGGGGGTAAAGGGCATGGATAGGATCATTGTGTGACTCAGCCGGGTCACAGCGAGATTGCAAGCTCAGCTCCCTATATCCACTATACCGAAGACTCCAACAAGCAAGGGGTAAAACAATTGCAGGTAATAATTGTTTTACCCCTTTATCTTTTAGATATATCTTCTGCGGCGTTGGCGCGGAAGCAGCAGGAAGGCAGCAAGCATTCCGACGACGAGGCCACCGATGTGCGCCAGCATATTGATGTTGTCGCCACCTGCGAAGCCGAGCACCAGGTTCAGAGTTAACCAGAGCAACCAGTTCGAGATCATACCCGGTCCGATTGCGCGACGATTGAGCAGATAGAAGATGCCCAGTGCGCCGAATATGCCAAAGATGGCTCCTGAAGCCCCCAACGAAGGTGGTCCCGCAGGGGAAAGGACGAGATAGAGGATGTTGCCACCGAGACCGGCCAGAAAGTAGATCAGCAGGTAACGCCACTTGCCAAACAGGATCTCCACAAAGCGGCCTACAAAGAACAGCGAGAGCATATTTAATGCGATATGCAGGATATTGGTAGGATCGTGCAGGAACATGGAGGTGAAAAGACGCCAGTATTGCCCCTGGAGAATGAGCGGATTATATTGTATCAGCTGTATTAGCAGCGTCTCATTGAATTTAGTAAGGGCATAGACGATCACGTTGATTACAATGAGCGCGTAGGTGAAGAGGCTGGGATACTGGCTCAACGTGAAGCGCGTACGAATGATCTGGCGCTGCATGCCGCCGGGAGGCGACCAGCTGGGAACCGATTCGCGCTCAACCCGCTGGCTTTCGGCACCATTGTTCTGTGCTGCCGTAGCTTCCCGCTCGATAGGAGTTTCACGCTTTTCAAGGGCCGGAAAAGCATTGTTAAAGCGGCCACCATAGGAGAGGCGGGCGGCGCGGGCGCTGGCGAGATTCGCATCGTAATCCTGGCCCGTTGCCCGTAGCAGATGAGCGCGTAATGCGTGGGCATAGGCGATGCCTGGGTCTTCGCTAATTATGACATCGATAGTTTGTAACGCTCGATCGTAACGTCGGTCAAGCAGATCGAGGAGTGCCTGAGCGATCTGTGATTCGGGACCTCCCATCGGTTGCAATTCCTGGACGCGGCGGCAGGCCATATGAACAACGCCATAATTGCCGAGAGCCAGGTTGGCTTCTGCTAATCCGAGATGGACAGCGGGATTCTCAGCTTCTAATTGTGCGCCATGCGCATAGGCTATTGCGGCCTCGCGTGCTCTTCCCTGAGCTAGCGCTTGCTTACCCTGTTCTAGATAAGTCTGTATATCGGTTTGTGCTTCCACAAGTTATCCTCCAGTAGAGCCATAGGGACGCCTCCCGCTGCACTATTACGCAATCGCGTGCTGAGTCGTCCATTTGTGTGGTTTGAGCTGCATGTACCCAAACTACTACATTTCTCTCATCTTGTCTGCTTATAGGGAAAATCTGGCTCCCATAAGATAGAGAGCAATAAGTGCCAGTACCAGTGTACCTAAGATTGTCAATAGGGCCAGGGACCAGCGTTGCGAGAGACGGTGAACGTCCCGTAACGTCTGGTCGGGAGTGGGCCGGTAGAGCGGAGCGAACCACCAGCCGAGCAGGCAACCGCTGATCAACCCACCCACGTGGGCATAGTTATCAACATTGGGAATAAACAGTCCGACGCTGAGATTCGCGCCAATGACCAATACCAGCCACAGCAGTGACGGAATGCCACCATAGACGAGCGCACGCCGATGGATCAGCACAAACGCGCTGTATGCTCCAACCAGACCAAATATAGCTCCAGAGGCGCCCACGCTGATCTCCTGCGGGGCAAAATAGAAGCTGGCGATGGTACCGATCACGCCTGTAACCAGATAGATGAGCAGGAAGCGAAGATGTCCCAGGATGCGTTCTAGAAAGATCCCCAGCACCAGGAGATTGAACATATTCATGCCCACATGCAGCGCGTTGAGATGCAGAAAGATCGGGGCCACAAAACGCCAGTACTGGCCCTGCAAGATGAGGCCATTATCTTTTGCCCCATACATTGTGAGAACAGTTGTTAGCGCATCATTATCTTTATCCTGCACGTTGATCGCGTTGTTGGCAATGTCGGTCAGGATAGCGGAGAGCGTGTGTGCGCCGCTGAGTTGGGCCACGCGATAAGCTGTAAAACCCCAGAGCAGCAGCGTTCCCAGAACAATCACCCAGGTGAGCCACGACGGTGAGTGCCGAGTATGCAAAGCCGTCTGGTAGCTGCGCCTTGTACGTGAGACAGTATCTTCTATCGGGTAGGTCTTTTCCACCACCACCTCGTTCGGTGCGATCACTTGACGAATGTATGCTTATCCTTACTACGTTTGAACGGCTTGAATGTCGCAGGAGATACGCATCTTCTTTATGCTACAAGGATCGCTGCTCCATTTTCGCACATTTCAGCTTATTTCAGAAAACCGCTCACATGCGCAAAGGCTGCCAGGCCGTTAAACACGAATTGGACGGCCAGAGCTGCCAGGAGAATGCCCAGGATGCGCGACAGCACCAGAATGCCTGTGCGCCCGATATGCTCGACGATCCATATGCTGCTGCGCATCACGATCCAGGCAATGAGCAGGGTGACGATAATGGCTCCCGCTACAGATAGTAGTTCTAGTGGCTGTGGGGTTGCCAGATCAACATAAAGAATCGTAGTGGCGATGGTGCCAGGTCCGGCGATGAGCGGGATCGCGATGGGAAAAACGCTGATATCCTCACGGGTCAACGCCTCGTTCTCTTCGGTTTTCGTTTCGCGTGTGCCTGACGGGCGACCAAAGAGCATGTCCACGGCGACTAAAAAGAGCAGGATGCCGCCAGCGATGTTAAAGGAATAGAGTTGAATGCCTAAACGATCCAGAAGGAGGCGTCCTACCAGAGCAAAGAAGGTGATAATCCCGGCGCTGATAAAGACGGCCCGTGTCACAATGACATTGCGCTGTTCGTTGGAAAGATGTGTCGTAAGGCCCACAACAATTGGTGCAAGTCCGACCGGATCAATAATAGTGAAGAATGTGACAAATGCGCTAATCGTAAAAGTAATCGTTGCATTCATAGCTAGAAACCTATCAATTATTTTTCGCTGCCATTATATCACGCGTTCTGCTCTGCCATATAAGAGCATTGGATGAGATAGGGGAGAGAAGCAGAGGAATGTACCTTTCATGGCGTGCTGCGCGTATTAAAAAGAGGGGAATTACTGGTCCTTGCTTGAGAACTGGTAAGATGGGAAATAGCGAATCTCTGAGTCTCATCCTTACAGGTCTTCACGCTACTGCGTTATAATGAAGCAGAATTACTTTTTATATCGGGAGGCACATTATGCGAGGTGCAATGAAAAACGTGATGATTGGGACAGGGGTGTTGGTGGTAGTGTTGATTGTGGGGATCATTGTGGCTGGAATCTTTGGGGTATTATTGGATGTCCTGTATATCTTCCTGATGCTGCTGGCCGTATTGATGCTAGCGGCAACGGTATTGCAGGTCTATTGGGTAGTGATGCTCATTCGCACTGTGACGACGGTACGCGATGAGGTCAAGCCCTTGCTTACAGCTGTTCAGGAGACAGCTGGCATTGTGAAAGATACGGCGAAAACAGCCGGGAGCGCCGTTTCCAGAGTGAATGTCATTTCACAGCTGGCCTCCGAATTTGCTCTGGGACCGGGGGTACGTGTCGTAGCTGCTCTGGTGTCTGTCCAACAAATCATGCGCATCCTGCTGGGCAAGGGGTATGTTGCCTCTCGTTATGAAGAGCGCCGCAGACAGCAGATGGAAGCCGGAGCGGGAGGGCAATAACATGAGTATTGCTGTAATGGCAGTTAATCCTGTGATAGAGACCGGCGGCCAGATTGCCGCGATTGTTATCTGCCTGTTCATTTTTGTGCTGGTGGTGGTCTCGCTGGCATTGCACTTCGCATTGGCGTTCGCATTTACCTGGGTGCATGAGAAGTCCGAACTGGTCAAGCAGCCGCGCCCCAAACTGGAAAGTGTCAATAA
>JAICIM010000127.1 GCA_025928885.1 Ktedonobacteraceae bacterium
CGTCGCCCACATCCAGCCACCATCCACTCCTCCACCTGCGAGCCGCTGTGCGGCGAGCACTGCGGGCAGAACTCGCCGCAAAACAATCCGGGATGACTCATATTCCCAGGCGCAACCCGTAACGTAAAGCAATCTTTCTTGCCATTTCTGGTGTGAGCGAGCTAGAAGGTTGCATATATCCTCCTGGAGAGAAGTATTTTATTCAGAATGACACCTCATGACTTGTGGAAGAAGTGATTCTACCATCAAATAAAGTATTGGGTAGAACAGTTTAGCCATCATAACATTCTCGATAAGATAATGCAATATGAAGAAGTAGTTTTATGCATGCCTGGTATCACGAAAATGAAGAGACTCTTGCGGCTGAGCTTGCAGCAATGAAAAATCTCCTTTACCTCTCTCCTTAAGCATTAAATATCCAGTTAGAATTTATACCAGAATAAGCCTGCATCTGGTTCCATCTGGGAAACGCTGGCATAATTTTTTCACAGACGATATGTGTCTACAGCCATAAAGAGGAGAAATATATGCAACGAATTGATGACAAACTGACATCCTATTATACAGTGATGACTGATGCGCTCTATGAGATTGTGAAGACCTATCTCTATCGTGGTCGGCTGATCGATGCTCAGCGTATTATGCAGGCATCGCAACCGCTGTTGGAGGGCGGGGAGGTGGCGCAACGGGATCGGCTCAAGCTGTTGCTGCTGGAGGGGCGGGTGCTTATCGTGGAGCAATTGCTGGGGCGAGGTGAGCCTGATCGGCTGTTTGCTATCGTGCAACGGGCAAAAGAGAGCGCCAACGAGCTTGGGGAGCAACTCTCTATTGCCGACGCTTTGAATTTGCTTGGTCAGGCTCACTACTTTACGACCATTACAGCGCTATTGAAGAGCGGTCAACCGGTAAATGTTGCGCAAGAAGAGGGGAAATTTGCTGAGGCGTTTCGCTATCATCAGCAGGCTCTACAGATGCGCGAGGCGCTCAACGATACGCGGGGCTTGAGCGAGTCGCATTTTCAGCTTGGCAGCGTTTATGAGCGCTGGGGACAGGCTGAACAGGCGGTGGAGCATTACAGGCAGGCCAGCCAGATTGCTGAGCAGCATGACTATCGCTACGAGAAGGTCGAACCCATGCGCCATCTCGCCCTGCACGCTATGATGACGGGCGATCTGGATCAGGCGCTCAAGTATGGTCAGAGGGCTTTGGTTCTGCGAGAAGAGGCCGGGTTTAAGCCGTATCTGCCCTTAGATCATCTGTTGTTGAGTAGCATCTATCAGGCGCGAGGAGAGACAGTCAGCGCACAACAGCATATGCAACAGGCGACGGCGCTGGCCGAAGAGATTGGATATCCACAACTTGTGAGCGCAGTACCCAATCTCAGGCGGTAACAAACAGTAAATGCCTTATCTGTAGAATTTCACCTCTAGAGCCGGGTAAGGCATTTTACGATGAAAGAGACTTGCTCATCGCTTCGTTTTTTTGACCGGCATCTTCCGACTGAAGCCATACCCCCATTGCAATAAAAACAGGTTTAAGGCTTCGTCCCCGTTCGGTCAATTGATATTCCACGTGGAGAGGCACTTCTGAGTACAGCGTTCGGGTCACAATGCCTCGTTCTTCTAAAAGGCGTAATCGATCAGTGAGCGTTTTCGGACTAATCGGGTCGAGCCTCCGACGCAATTCGCCAAAACGTTTGACCCCATTGAACAGGTGATGCAGGGTTGGAAGGGTCCACTTGCCTTCTAAAATCTCCATGAGGCTCTCTAGGGGGCAGATCTGTTTGCTCATGAAAGGGGTCCTTTCAGTTCACTGTGGGAAACTACTGCACTTTTTTGAAACTACTTTACAAATCTACCACAGTTCACTATGCTTATGCAAGAAGCTATTCTTATACAAGCAGTGTTTGAAACAAGGCGAATTTGCTCAGAAACGAAAGGAAAGAATATATGAGTTCGATACGTGCGGTCGTCGTTGATCCTGGTGTTGCAGGACAGTTTGCCATCAAGGAGTTTGACGCGCCCCAGCCTGGCCCCTCAGAAGCGCTTGTTCAGGTTGAAACCTTTTCTTTGAATCGAGGAGATGCGATCATCCTGCCCAAAGAAGGCTGGCTCAAAGCGGGTGAGCGACCCGGTTGGGATCTGGCCGGAACCGTCATCAAGCAAGCTGCCGATGGGACGGGGCCGCAGGTCGGAGACAGGGTGATGGGCCTGGTGAATGCAGGCGCATGGGCAGAGCTAGTTGCAGTTCCCACCAACAGGTTAGGAAGAATTCCTGACGACGTGACGTTTGCTCAGGCAGCTACCTTGCCGACTGCTGGCCTCACCGCGCTTCGTGTGCTTGAGAAAGGTGGATCTCTCCTGAGCAAGCGTGTGCTGATTACTGGTTCCACCGGCGGAGTGGGACTCTTCGCGCATCAGCTTGCTCGGCGAAGTGGTGCCTTCATCGTCGGTACGACAAGTCACGCCCACAATGAGGCGGTAGTGCGAGAAGCGGGGGCTGATCAGGTGATTGTGGGGCGGGATCTTGAGCCTGCACGCGCCTATGGCCCCTACGATCTGATTATCGAGTCGCTTGGTGGGAAAGCGCTGGCGAGCGCACTCTCACTGCTCTCGCCGGGGGGGACCTGCGTCACGCTGGGCTGGTCGGCATCACCAGAAACCACCCTGGATGTCAGAAATTTCATGGCTCCAGGCGGCATTACTCTCTACAAGCTGGCGCTGTTTGCAGAATTAGAGCGTCGTGCGGCATCTGAAGACCTGGCCTGGCTTGCACAACTGGTAGCCGAACAACAATTGCGGACGCCGATCGAGGTGGAGGCTTCCTGGCACACCATTGGTGAGGTCGCACAACGCCTGGCGCAAAGACAATTCACTGGCAAAGCTGTTCTGTATCTCAAGTGATAGTCCAGAGGAGAAGCATGCGCACAAGTTCTCCTCATCCAGAGATGGTTGACGTTATTTGACGACGCGGAAGCCAAGATGCGTGACGCCTGGAGCCTCTATGGCCCTGATCTGTTCCAGTTCAATGGCGGAGTTTCCAAGATGCTCGAACAGGCGAACACCATCGCCAAGCAGAACGGGGACGAGATCGATGTGGATTTCGTCGAGCAGCCCCGCTTTGAGGCATTGCTGTGTGGTCGTTGCGGTGGCGATGGCAACGTTTTTATCGCCTGCAGCAGCTTTCGCCTGAGCGATGGCGCTCTCGATGCCATCGGTCACAAACGTAAACGGCGATCCTTCCCTGACCCACTCCTGGGAAGGATTGTGGGTTAGCACAAAGCATGGAGCAAAGGGAGGATTGCCGCCCCAGGCTCCGGCAAGATCGAACATCCTGCGTCCGGCTACCATCGCTCCTGTCGTTTCGAGCGACTCTGCAAGTAGTTTCGCGCTCTCCGGCGAAACCATGAGCGTCATGCGCCCGCCCTGCACTGCAAATGTTTCTGTCCCGGCAAAGTACCACTTGAACAGCTGCTGTACATCGTCCTGTGGCCCTGCAATAAATCCATCCAGTGACATGCTGATACTCGTAATAACTTTTCCCATGCTATTTTCCCTTTTCTATCTTCTCTTTATGTTCTCTCATGATTGGATATCGTGGGTACAGGGATAGGATACCTCAATGAAGCGTTTGCGTCTTGTATAGAACGGCAATCCTCAACGACTTGACTTTCGATGAGCGATACAGGTACGATCTAATAAAACATCTGTTTCGCTCCTTTGTGGTCTACCATTACCTGTTGAGGCACCCGAAGGGAGGAGCAGCGCAAGAGGACGTAAGCATGCAACGGTACTATCCTGAGAAGAACTGGGAGTATATTACCTCGCCAAAAGAGGTAGGATGGTCGGCACGGCAACTGTATGTTGCGCAGGTGTGTGCGGAGGTGCTGGGATCGGCGGCGGTTATGGTCATCACTGGTGGTCGAGTGCTGGTTGAATGGGGAGACGCACAGCGCCGCCTGCCCTGCCACTCGATGCGCAAAAGCCTCTTGAGCAGCCTGTTCGGTCGGGCCGTACGGGAGGGCAAGCTGCAGATAACGCAAACGCTGGGAGAACTGGAAATCGATGATAACGAGCCGCGCCTGACTGAACAGGAGAAGCAGGCCACAATCGCCGATCTGCTGATGGCTCGTTCCGGCGTCTATCATCGATCTGTGGCACAACCAAACGGCTACCTGCCAGCGCGGGGGAGCTATGCGCCAGGGACGTTCTGGCACTACAACAACTGGGATTTCAACGCGCTGGGTACAATCTATGAGCAATGCACGGGGCGCAGTTTGTACACAGCATTTCGGCAACAGATCGCCGCCCCACTTCAGATGGAAGATTTCTTTATCGATGATCTTGTCTATAAGGGTGGTGGCCCCAATTCTCTCCAGGCCGTGTACTGGTTTCGCATGCCATTTGAGGAGTTAGAGCGCCGTGGCCCCGCATTTCTCCGTCGTACAACCTTTACAGCAAGTGACGAACTACAGTCGATGGAGACGTTCCCCCAGGATTTGAGCGCATATTATGTTGGCAGCGCTGAATCTGTGCATCCCTGTTACTGGTTTCGCATGTCGGCCCGCGATCTGGCCCGCTTTGGCTGGCTCTTGCTCTGTGAGGGACAGTGGCAAGGCGAGACGATCATCCCACAGCAATGGGTCAAAGAGAGCACGACCGCCTATTCTGCGGGGTGGTCCGGCGCTGGCTATGGATATATGTGGTGGGTGGCCGCTGATGGCGGCCTGCTGCCCGGCGTATCGCTCCCTGAAGGCTCGTTTGCCGCGCTGGGCATGGGAGGCCATATCTTGCTTGTTATTCCCGCATACGATACTGTCATTGTACATCGCATGGACAGCGAAACGAACAGGCAGTCCTGGGCGTTTAGCCGAGACATATTGGGACGTTTCCTCAAGGTGCTTCTGGCGGCGCGGGAAGGGTGAAATCAGTCGTGCTGCCGTCCAGGGACACAGCCCGGTTGATATATGTTGATGATTTGCGAGGGGGTATAGCCGATCCAGCGCTTCAACGCTCTGGTGAGGTGCGGCTGATCGAAATAGCCCGCTTCGTATACCGTATCGAGGATGGACATACCTTGCCGCAGGAGTGTTTCCGCTCGCCTGGCCCGCTCGATCTGGCGAATATGGCTCTGCGTTATGCCGGTTGCCTGTAAGAAGCGATGTCGTATCATGCGCTGCGAGAGCGTTTGCGGCTGATCCTGCAAGGCCGCGCTCACCACTGGATCATGGAGTAGCGTCTCCTGACGTGCCAATCGCTCGACAAATGTTTCCACGTTGTCGTAATCAGGAAATTGCCATGCCGAGCTATGCAACCAGAAGGTGCTATTCGTTGCTTGAGGAAGCGGGGTCTCTTTGTTCAAAATAGATTGCGCGGGAAGATGCGACAGAAATGTGCCGGGTTTGAGCTTGATCCAGAGCAGTTCAGCTCCGCCGGGGTAGGAGAGAACGCCCGTTGTGGTCCAGGGTCCAACGACGAGAAAGCGGGTCTCGCCTTCGTAGCGCAGCAGAACCATATGCCAGTGACTTTCAGCGGGACGCAGGACGCTTCCATCCTGGGCCGTGCGCCCACGCTGAACCAGGGCCACATAGGGCGAGTCCGACAATCGTTCCTCGAAGAGAATCGTCATGGCATTGTTTCTTTCTGCCTCGCAAGAGGTGAGCAGTTTTTCTATATAATATGTTCTCTCCGATACATTCTTTTTACGTGACAGGAAAGCGGAACTGGTAGGAAGTATGAGCTTCGAGTTATGAGCGAATGTCAATATTTTCCCCTTGACAGACCTTTCTCTCCTCAGTATACTACAAGTATCCGAACGTTCGGATATTTGTAAATGAAAGTCAACAAGACTATGGCTCCGTCAGAAAGCGTGAAAACTAATTTGCACAGTCGTGCTCTTATCTTCCCGTGTGGCCTTTTTTTGTCCGTAAAAACGTCCGAACGTTCGGACGTTTTTACGGACAGCAATCGTTTCATCTCAGAACAGTTGCCAATACAAGGAGAAACAAGATGTGGATAGCAGACAACATTCCTGATATGACCGGAAAAGTTGTCATAGTGACCGGAGCGACTGCTGGCCTGGGGAAAGCGACCACGCAAGCCCTGGCCCGCAAGGGCGCGACAGTTATTCTGGCAGTGCGGAATCCAGCCAGAGGCCAGGCGGTGGCCGAAGCCATGAAGCAAGAGATACCAGGTGCTGACCTGCGCGTCCAGCAACTTGACCTGGCATCGCTCGCCTCTGTAGAGACGTTCGCCAGACAGATAACCAGTGCATATACCGCAATTGATATCCTCATCAACAATGCTGGCATCATGCACCCGCCGTCCCTTCTCAAGACCGAAGATGGCTTTGAGCTGCAATTGGGAAGTAACTATCTTAGCCACTATGCCTTGACCGGACGACTGCTCGATCTACTCGAAAAAGGCCATCAGCCACGAGTTGTGACGGTGACCTCGCTCCAACATAAGTCCGGCCATATCAATTTTGAGGACTTGATGTCGGAAAAGGAGTATCAACCGCATCGTGCGTACAACCAATCCAAGCTGGCAAATGCCATTTTCGGCATTGAGCTTGATCGCCGGTTGCGGGCGGCCAACTCTCCGCTCATCAGTGTGCTAGCGCATCCAGGCATCTCGTATACCAATCTGATGGCAGTCGGATATACTGGCTTTTTCGGCTCCATCATGAAACGCTTGAACGCTGCAACGGCTCAACCAGTCGAACGTGGTGTCCTCCCGCAACTCTATGCTGCGACAGCGCCAGGGGTACAGGGAGGTCAATTCTTTGGCCCGGATGGTTTCAGGGAGATACGCGGGAACGTGACTGAGGTCCAGGCAGCCCCGGAGGCGCACGATCCGGCCATTGCCAGAAGGCTCTGGGACATCTCCGAGCAACTGACAGGTGTTGCTTTTCACTCTCTTGACGGGGTTTCCCCCGGAAAAACGGAAAGCTAAGGGAGAGGCTTCTATGGGCATCCGGGGCGTACTCGTGAAGATAGAGGAGGAAAGGCAGCTTCGCCCTTTCCTCCTCTCATGAATTATTGCTGTCGTTGGCGCTCCTGCTCTTTGAGGATGCGGCGCAGGATCTTGCCGGACGGGTTGCGCGGGATGGCGTCGATAAATTCGATTTCGCGCACGTTTTTGTAGGTGGCGAGCTTGCCGTTGGTCCACGCGAGTAGCTCGTCCGCGCTGGCTTTCTCATAGCCTGCCCGCAGCACCACAAACGCTTTGGGGATCTCGCCAGCTTCGGCGTTATATTTAGCGATTACGGCCACATCGGCGACGGCAGGATGCTCCAGGAGCAACGCCTCCAGTTGGGCCGGAGCGACGCTAAAGCCTTTATATTTGATCAACTCTTTTTTGCGATCCGTCACGGTCACATAGCCCTCAGCGTCGCGCCAGCCGATATCGCCCGTATAGAGCCAGCCGTCGCGCACGGTCTGAGCGGTAGTCTCGGGATCTTTCCAGTAGCCCAGCATCACCTGTGGCCCCTTGACGATCAGTTCCCCCTCTTCACCAACGCCAAGCTCCCGCTCGCCCGTCTCGATGTCAACGATTTTCTGCTCCGTATCGTGAATGGGCAGGCCGATGGTCTCGACTTTGATCAGGCGCGGATCATAGACCGGGTTGGAGTGCGTGCCGGGCGCTGCTTCGGTCAGGCCATACGAGGTCATGACCGGCACATGTGTCCGCTCCTCAAAGCGATGTGCCAGCGCAGGCGGAACCGGTGCGGCCCCACATTGCACATAGCGGATCGTATGCAGATCAAACCTGTCTAATTGGGGGTGTTCGCTCAAGGTTGGCAAGACCTGTGGGACGGCGTAGAGCAGCGTAATGCCTTGCTCGTGAATGTATTGCAGGCAGCGCAGCGGATCGTAGCGCTCCATCAGTACCATTGTTGCCCCGGAGAGGGTGGCCGTGCCGATCAACATAATACCGTAGATATGATAGAGCGGGACGAAGACCAGCATGCGGTCGTGATCTGTAATGCGGGCCGTTGCGACCGACTGGTAGCCGTTGTAGACAAGGTTCTTCTGGCTGAGCATTACCCCTTTGGGCAGCCCGGTTGTCCCGCTGCTATACGGGAGCAGCAACAGATCGTCCCAGGCCCAGGCAAGATGTGTCGGCGGCGTGGGCGGGTGGGAGCGGATCAGAGCGCTAAATGTGAGCGCTGTGGAGCCTTGTGGGGCAGGTCCGACGACGATGATATGCTCCAGAGCAGGTGCGGAGGCGCGTGTGGCCTCGACCAGCGGCAGTAGCCCCGCCTGCACGATGATCGCTACCGCCTCGCTATTGCCCAGTTGATAGGCGACCTCCCGTTCTTTATATGAGGGATTCATGGGCGTGACCACGGCACCGATGCGAGCAATGGCGAACCAGCTAATAATATATTCGGGGCGATTGGTCATGAACAGGCACACGACCTGCCCCTTGCGTATGCCCAGATCTTGCAGAGCGTGGGCGCACGAGTTTACCAGGGCATCCAGTTCGCGGTAGGAGAGATTGACATCGTTGAAGAGGAGCGCCACCTGTTCGGGATGGCGCTCGGCTGCACACGTCAGAATCTCATCGTATGGATGCTCAGGATAGGAGAGCGCAGGACGGAACAGGTCCATCTGTAGATGCGCAGAACTATCAGTCATGAAAGACTCCTGACCAGAGAGCTGCTTGCAGCTCACAACTATGGCGAAACCTCATCCAATCGACGATCACGCGTCGCCGTGCCAAGCTGTGCAACAGCTGCTGCGATGACGAGGAAGCCGCCGAAGACCAGGAAGGTGAGAACCGGCCCCAGCACTGGAATGAGGGGGGCAATTACCAGAATGCCAATGCCACCGCCAAGATGTCCGATGCCATCGACCAGCGCAAAGCCCGATGCCCGTGCTCGGGTGGGATAGTTTTCGGCGGACCAGGCCCAGCACATCGGCACGAACAGGTTGAAGCCGATAAAGAGAATGATCGAGCCGATGGCCGCACCGAGCAGGTTGCCAGTTCCGCTCAGGGCGATAATCAGACCACCAATGATCGTCAGCACAGCCGCGATAGGCAGCCAGTATTTGCGTTCGAGGATCTCGCCGTAGTAATAATCGAAGACGGCCACAGCAATAAAGCCGAAGGTGCCGATAGCTGCGATCAGTCCCGCCTCCGGTGGTGGATACTGCAAACTGGTAAGGATAACCGTCAGGCCGACAGCGATGCCGTAAACGGTAATAAAGGAGATAAACCACATGAGCAGGAGAATGATGGTGCGGCGGCGGTAGACGGGATCACGCAGAATATCCAGGTACGAAGCGCCTTTGCCCTCATGGAGAGCGATTTCAGAGCCGATTGGGGGCAGAGCGGAGATTCTTTTCAAAGCCCGCTGCTCCATCTCAGTGACGATCTCTTCGGCCAGATCCATGCGATTCTGGGTGATGAGCCAGCGCGGCGATTCGGGCAGCCGGAAGCGCAGCAGGATGCCGACGAGCGCCAGCAGAGCGCCGGTGCCATACATCCAGCGCCACCCGCTCTCGAAAGATGGTCCGGCCACGGCAAAAGGCAGGCCGAGCGGGAAGGGCGTCGCAGGCGTTGTCAGCACCAGACCGAGCCAGATGCCCAGGAAGCTGCCGAGCGAGGACATAATAAAGATCAGCGAGGTATATTTGGCGCGTCCATTGTTGGGGGCCACCTCGCTGATATACGTTGCAACCAGCGCCAGATCAGCCCCGACGCCGATACCGGTAATTGTGCGAGCGATGATAAAGTTGATGTAATCGGTAACGAAGGCGTTGTAGAGCGAGCCGAGGCCGGTGATAATAAGGGTTACCAGTAGCATGTCTCGTCTACCGAACCTGTCGGCCAGCGGACTGAGTATAAGTGCGCCAACCACATAGCCGCAGAGGTTGAGCAGGAGCGGCAAGCCAAGATAGTTGGCCGATGTCGGGGGGGTACAGCCAGCTACCAGTTGCTCGCACGTCTGGATGAACGAGACATTGATGTCGAAGATATCGAAAAACGTGAAGAGAAAACCGATGCCGATGATGCCGATAAAGAGATAGTCGAGGGACCAGATCGGGATGCGATCCTGTCGGGCGATCAGAGCGGCGGCCCTGCTGCTGCCTGCGCCCGCGATGGAGGTATTGCCTGCTTCGGATGCCATGACTGCTCCTTTCGCACGCTCGCCTCACCTCTGAGGGAGCGCGTCATGTTGCCAGGCGACGCCTGTTACAAGAAAAGCGGCTCGTTGTTACCATCCAGTTTGCCAGATTGAACAAAAAGTTCTCTCTAAGATACAAAGTATATGATAAACGCTCAGATGTCAAGGATTCTGTGATTTCAACCTCTCAACAGCGTGAACTCGATCGCGAGGGAAAAAGTGGTAGTGCATGAGTCAGGGCGAAGTTGCTTGACATTTTCGCAGTTGAGTACGTATAGTGTTTGTATGGAAGAACAATTCGTTCGTCACAATGAACAAAAAGAGCAGAACGAAGAAAGCACCGCAGCGGCAAATGTGCCTGCGCCGATGGTTGAGCGTGCGTTTCGCCTGCTGGACCTGCTGAGCGCGACTGAGGAGGGGTTGACTCTTTCAGAACTGGCACGAGCTTTGCATGCCAGCAAGGGCAGCGTGCATGGGCTGCTCAGGACGTTGGAGAGTGTTGGAGCCATTGAGCAAGGGGAGCGGCGACGCTTCGTCCTCGGCTCACACCTCTACGATCTGGCCCTGAGCTATCAGGAGCGGGTCGGGGATAGCGCCAGATTGCGCCGTCTCGCCTTGCCAGCCATGCAGCGTCTGTCGAAGAGCAGTGGGGAGACGGTCTGCCTGGGGAGAATCGAGCCGAAGGGTGTGAGGATTATTGAATATGTAGTAGACGAAGAGCAGGCTCTACATATTGCGGCTGCGCGTGGGCTGCGCGTACCCTTGCTGGCAGCTGCGACAGGTGCATGCATTCTCGCCAGTTGGCCCGTCGAAGAGCGCACCATGTTCTTGCATGCCTATCCCCTTCCACACTTTACCGCCCGCTCGCTTACCGATCCCCAGCTGTATCTGGAACGCGTGGAAGAGGTTAGCCGCGCGGGGATCGGTTTTGATTATGAAGAGTATCTCGATGGCGTCAACGCTGTTTGCGTGCCGATCTACGGCATCGGTCGAGCTATGGTGGCGCTGCTCTGGATCGTGGGCTTTGCCTCGCGCTGGAAGGATGCCGCGCTTCAGTTGACGGCCCAACAATTGCAAACCGAAGCGGCGGCAATTTCACAGTCATTTGTCCAGCTTGCTCGTAATGGTTGGGAGCAGCAGGCGTCGCTGGGCCAGTGAATGATCAGTCCAGACCTGTTTTTCCCGGGGTCCAGAATGGCTTGACGCGGATTGCTGTTCTGGGCCAGTTTTTCTCTTTCAGCAGATAGGCACGGATGGCCTGACAGGTGCGTGCTTCGCCCGCAAGATAGGCAACGCCTGCTGGTTCGGGAAGTGTTAAAGCACGAACGGCTTCAATAAGGATCGCGGATGTCGCGGCGGCGGCATCTTTGCGATAGAGCCAGGGAAGGGCGTGCGCTCCTGTATAGGGGATTTCTTCGCCCGGCAGCGTGGTTTCGAGATACCCGATCACCGTTGTCTGTTCTGGTAGCGCTTCCAGCATAGAGTGAATGGCAACGGCTGCCGTTTCCTCGCCTGCAAAAAGGTAGTAGGGGGCATCGGGAATGACGGCCAGTGTGGACTTTGGCCCTAAAAGTTCGACCTGATCGCCCACGCGCACGGCACTGGCCCACTGGCTGCCCGGCCCCTCACCGTGGAGCAGTGTATAGAGATCAATTGTGCCGTCCTCACTATTGAAGCCTCTGATCGAGTAGGTTCTTAACGTGAAGCCATCAGCCTTGGCGTTAATACGCACATGCTGGCTGGGAGGCAGTTGCGACGAGATGAGCGATGGAACACTGATGCGGATATGGCGCATCCGAGGGGTAAGATCCTGGACAGCAATAATGCTCCCTGAGCGCAGAAGTATACGTCTGGCAGTTTGAACGAGTGGTTGTATCATCGTAGAGAATCTCCTTTTCCCTGATAGATTCAGTCAACCATTGTCCTTAATAATCTGAATCACACCTCTTTTTTACTAACGATATATCGTTATCGTATCCATTTCATTGTAACGATATATCGCTTTCTTGTCAAGTCGCAAAAAGAATACTTTGCAAAAGAGAGAGCGAAAGACCCTTGACTCTCCCGTAAAGGGAGGGTGTATGCTATGGATAGCAAAAGAGAAAGAGAGCGGACTGTGCTGAAGATCGGTGAATTCGCACGAATTGGTCAAATATCGATTAAAGCGTTGCGGCACTATGATGCGCTCGGCCTGCTGAAGCCGTCGCGGATCGATACGGAGAGCGGCTATCGCTTCTATGAAATGGGGCAGCTTGCCGACGTGATCCGCATTCAGGCGTTGAAGGATTGCGGCTTCAGCCTCGACGAGATTGCAGCGTTGTTGCCGACGCATGATGCTGGAACCATCGGCGAGTTGTTGCGCCAGCGCATCGCCGCCCAGCAGCGCTTTGTGGAGGAAGAGCAGGCTCGCCTTCAGCGCATGCTGGCGCGTATGCAACAGCTTGCCTGTAACGACATTGCCCCGTCATACGATGTTGCCCTCAAGCAGACCGAGCCGCTGACGCTGGTTGGGCTGCGGCGCTCCGTGGCTGGCACCGAAGAGATTGGCCCTCTCGCCTGGACGGTGGTTGAGCGATTGACGGAGCAGGGGATCGTGATTTCTGGCCCCTTGATTCATCTGTATTATGAGGCTTGCCCGGAAGAAGAAAAGCTCGATCTGTTTGTCGGTGTGCCTGTGCTGGCCCTGCCATCTCTCCGTGATGATCTGCGCTGTGAGCGGTTGGTGGGAGGCGAGCAAGTGGCCTGTGTTGTCTATTGTGGCGACTATGCCAGCATCGGGACCGCCTATAGCGCCTTGAATAGTTGGATGGCAGCCAGCGGCTATCACGCGATCGGGCCATGTCGCGAGATCTATCATTGGAGTCCCCTGCATACCCAGGATGTAGCATCATACCTCACCGAAATTCAATGGCCCGTCTCACTCGAATTGTCGTAGCCCCGGGGGGGGGTGAAGGGCGGACGCAAGAGGGCGGTCGACAAGAGACGCCCCCAGAACAAAGCAAAGACGA
>JAICIM010000672.1 GCA_025928885.1 Ktedonobacteraceae bacterium
CCAACGCTTCGTTCCCGATCCCTTCAGTACTCACGCGGGAGCACGCCTCTACAAAACAGGCGATCTGGCACGCTGGCTGCCCTCTGGCACCCTGGAGATCCTGGGCCGGCTCGATCAGCAGGTCAAGCTGCGCGGCTTTCGCATCGAACTGGGGGAGATCGAGGCGGTTCTCACCCAGCATCCCGCCGTCGCTGAGGTCGCCGTCCTGCTGCGTGACGAACCCAACACCGACAAACACCTGCTCGCCTATCTGGTGGCTCGTCCGGGTCAGTCTCTGGAGCCGGACCTACTGCGCCGCTATCTGCACGAGCGACTCCCTGCTTACATGATCCCCAACAGCTACGCCTTGCTGGACGCCCTGCCCTGGCTCCCCAGTGGCAAGCTCGACCGCAAGGCGCTCCTGGCGCTAAAACCAGATAGATGTACAACAGAGGAAGCAACGTTTATTGCACCAAAATCGCTCATCCATCAACAGCTTGTCCAGATCTGGGAAGATCTTTTAGAGATCGAGACCGAGACCGAGGCCCGCCCTATCGGAATCAGCGATAACTTTTTCTACCTGGGAGGTCATTCTTTACTGGCCGCTCGCCTCGTCGATCGCATCGAGCAGGTCTTTGGCAAAAGCATTGCCCTCTCGACCCTCTTCTCCGGGCCAACAATCGAACGGCTCGCCGAAGCACTTGAGCAACAGGAGCGAGCAGATGAGCGCACTCCGATATTTCCAATTCAAGTAAAGGGTCCCAGGTCCAGGAAATCCCCTCTCTTCTTCTTGCATGGAGACTGGGGAGGCGGCGCTTTTTACTGCTTCACACTGGCCCGTGCATTGGGAACCGATCAACCGTTTTACGCCCTGGCCCCCTACCGCTTCGACGGCCTACGCACTCTCCCCACCTTTGAGGAGGTTGCGGCAGCCCACATCGCAGCGATACGCGCTGTTCAACCAGCGGGTCCGTACTTGCTGGGCGGGTTCTGCAATGGCGGTCTGCTTGCCTATGAAATGGCGCGACAATTGACGGCAGTTGGCGAGCGCGTCGATTTTCTAGCGTTGATCAATCCTTCACCGCCTATTCAGTTTGAGAAAATGCGCATCATCCGCAAATATGTGCAAAAGCTGTTACGGCACAGCGAAGGGCAGCAAGCACAGCACTTTCTCAGTGGGCGACATGCGTTCCGCCATATCTACAGAACCCTTAACCCCTCTGGTGCCAGAGTTGAGGACTTTGACACCTTGCTCGACCTTGACCCAAGGCTCAAAGCGATGTTTCCGCCTGTTGAGGCGCTCCACAACGATTATGTCGGCGTGTTTAGCTGGCTGGTTTCACGCTACACAACCGGGATATATCCTGGCAAAATTGCGTTTTATTGGGCCAGTGAAGAGCCTCTCATGGAGAAAGCATGGCAACCAGTGATAGCGGCGAAAGATAACAGAGATATAGAAAGGTGCATCGTTCCAGGTACACATATGACGTGTGTCACCAACCATATTCAGGATCTGGCCGCTTGCCTGAGCGCCAGTCTCCAGCGGGTACAGGAAGAAGCCGTGATCCATGATCATGTGAAAGTTGCAGTCAAAGTAGCGCGTTAACAAAAAACTTATACTGGCCAGGACGGTATTTCATGAACAAGTATCAGCAACATCCGCGCATCAGTGTTGTCATTCCAACTCGTAATGAGGCGCAAAATCTGTATCACGTATTGCCTGATATTCCACCCGACGTGAGTGAAGTCATTATGGTGGACGGACACTCAACCGATGATACGATTGCGGTTGCACGGCAACTCTTGCCGTCGATCCAGATCATTCAACAGGAAAGACGAGGCAAGGGCGATGCTTTGCGCGTCGGCTTTGCGGCCTGCACTGGCGACATTATCGTGATGTTGGATGCGGACGGCTCAACCGACCCCACCGAGATATCACGCTTTATAGACGCCCTGCTGCATGGCTACGATTTCGCGAAAGGCTCGCGGTTCCTTCCAGACAGCGGCAGCCATGACCTCACCCTTCTCCGTTGCCTGGGAAATACAGCGTTAAGTCAACTGGTCAATATCCTTTTCGGAACCAGGTATAGCGACCTCTGTTACGGCTACAACGCTTTCTGGAAACACTGCATTGAGCGCGTCCCGATGAACTGCGACGGCTTCGAGATCGAAACACAGCTCAATATACGAATGCACAAAGCGGGCTTTAAAATTGTCGAGGTCCCTAGCATCGAACGCGCACGCCTCTTCGGTCAGAGCAACTTACGGACATTTCGCGATGGTTGGCGCGTCCTCAACATGATTTTCAAGGAAAGGATGACCGCCAGCTTGCCCGAAACACAAAAAGTACCTATTCTCATGTACCATAGCATTTCAAACCATGCAACACCTAAATTCAGGGAGTTTGCGCTCTTTCCTAAATTATTTGCTGAACAGATGAGATACCTGCATCAGCATCGTTATACGCCTATAACGATCTCACAATTCGTCGCCGCTCAGTCGCAAAATGGTGCCAGGCTACCGGAGCGCCCGGTCGTGCTGACGTTTGACGATGGCTTCGCAGACTTCTATGAGGAGGCTCTCCCTATCCTCAAACACTATGGCTTCCCCGCAACGCTGTATGTCGCAACAGGCTTTGTGAACGGAACGAGCCGCTGGCTGCACCACGAGGGCGAAGCGGACCGACCAATGCTCACCTGGGAGCAATTACGCGAGATCAGCGCAAGCGGTATAGAGTGCGGCGGCCATAGCCACACACACCCGCAACTTGACACGCTTTCTCAGGCCGAAGCCTCGCATGAAATCATGCAAAGCAAACAATTGCTGGAAGAACATCTAGGCCAGAAAGTGCTCAGTTTTGCCTATCCCTTCGGCTACCACACTGCTGATATCTGTCGGCAAGTACGGGCAGCCGGTTGTACCTCTGCCTGTGCCGTAAAACATACCATGAGTTCGGTCACAACAAATCCTTTTACTTTAGCACGCCTGATGATCAAGTCGGATACGAATCAGGATGTGTTGGCGGCATTATTAGACGAACACGCTTCACAGGCGATCGCGAAGATGTACTCGCGTCTCCGAACTCCCCTCTGGCGAGTTGTACGGCGCAGTTCGGCAACCATGACCCGCTATTCCCAGAAAGGATGACTCCATCATGACAAAAAAAGCGCTTGATGCCTCCGTGATCATCTGCGCCTATACCGAAGCTCGCTGGCACGACCTCGTTGCAGCTGTGGAGTCACTGCATGCTCAGAGCCAACTGCCACGTGAAATCATTGTGGTCGCTGACCATAATCAGCGCTTGCTGGAGCGGGTGCAAACAGAGCTGCCACGCGTGGTCGCCGTAGCAAACAGGGAGGCCAGGGGACTATCTGGCGCACGCAACAGTGGCATCGCTGTTGCATGCGGGGCATTACTAGCTTTTCTGGACGATGATGCGACCGCAGAACCGGATTGGCTCTCTCACTTGTGTGGTTGTTTTGAGAATCCCCGGGTACTTGGGGTTGGCGGCACCGTCGTTCCCGCCTGGGAGGGCAGAGCGCCACGCTGGCTCCCACGACAGTTCTACTGGGTGATTGGTTGCAGCTATCAAGACCTTCCAGCGCAACCCGTCGTGGTTCGCAATCCCTTTGGTGGCTGTGCCTGCTACCGCCGCGAGATGTTTGCAGCGGTTGGCGG
>JAICIM010000517.1 GCA_025928885.1 Ktedonobacteraceae bacterium
GCGTTATAACGATAGGACTACCTTGACAGTCTGAACCTTGCATGCCACAATTGTGAGACGCTGACAAGCGAGAACGCGTGCATAATAATAGATTCTGGTTGAGATAGAAATATGTATACTGGTAAGTCTACCATTCGTTATAAAAGCGAGCAGTGGCGAGCAGCGCTACCTGCCGATATATAGTCAGCGTAGACTTGATGAGGCTCGCAGAGAGGAGCGAGAGTGATGGCTGAAAAACAACACCGTAGCCGTGAGCAGATCGAACGCATCATGGCTACGATTGATCGTGAACAAGTACGTTTTATTAACCTGGAGTTTACCGATGTAGTGGGAGTAGTGAAGAGCGTTACCATCCCCGTTGAGCAATTTTCCTCGTGTTTGAGCCGAGGAAAATGGTTTGATGGGTCAGCATTGGAGGGCTTTGCCCGTATTGCTGAGAGCGATATGTACCTGTTCCCTGATCTCTCAACCTTTACAATACTCCCCGAGACCGTGCGTCATCTGCCGTCCACGTCGTCGAATCAGCGTTACGAACTGAGCGATCGCGATGCAGTGGCTCGTGTGATCTGTAACGTGCATACGCCCGATGGTCAGATCTTTGATGGTGATCCACGAGCAGCCCTGATCCGTGCGCGTGAGATTGCGCGATCGATGGGTTTTGAGTTTCGCGTTGCCCCGGAGCTGGAGTTCTTCCTCCTGCGCTTCGAGAATAAGACGCCGGTCCCGTTGCCGCATGATCGTGGTGGCTACTTTGATCTTTCCACCGATCTTGCCGCCACCATCCGTCAACAAATGGCCTACTCGCTGCAACAGATGGGGATCAGCATCGAGGCGAGCCATCATGAGGTAGCTGAGGGGCAGCACGAGCTGGATTTTGGTATGAGCGAAGCCCTGCAGGTTGCCGATGGACTGGTCACGGCCAAATATGCCCTCAAGTCGATTGCGGCTCAACAGGGCCTCTACGCCACTTTCCTGCCCAAGCCATTCTATGGCGTCAACGGCTCCGGTCTCCATATTCATCAACAACTCGTCAGTCTGGAGACGGGTAAAAACGCGTTTGTTGATGAGCAGGCTGAGTATGGTCTCTCAGATGTTGCCAGGGGCTTCATCGCCGGCCAACTGGCTCACGCACGCGCCATGTGTGCCATTCTCGCTCCTCTGGTCAACTCGTATAAGCGTCTCGTGCGTGGCTTTGAAGCGCCGGTCGTGATTAACTGGGGGCGCGTGAACCGCCAGGCCCTGATTCGTGTCCCTCGCCTGAGCACCGATCCGCAGTCCTCTTTGCGCATCGAGCTACGCTGCACCGATTCCAGTTGCAACCCCTATCTTGCACTTGCGGTGATGTTGCGGGCAGGATTGGACGGCATTCAGCGCAAATTGACGCTCCCAGCTCCAATGGATGAGAATCTCTTCTTGCAGGACGAGAACGAGCGCTTGCAGCCTCGCACGCGTTTGCTCCCCGCCACGCTGGGTGAAGCTCTGGAGGGCATGCGAGAGGATTCCCTGATTCATGAAACGCTGGGCGATTCCATTTACGAGGGCTTCATTGATGCGAAAAGCATTGAGTGGACCGAGTATCGCCAGCAGGTCCATTCCTGGGAGATCGAGCGCTATCTCCCTGTGTTCTAATGGAAGGGCAACAAACGTAATGACGGCATCACCTCACCCACGACTTATGAGCGTTGAAGAATATCTTCAGTTCGATCGTAGCAGCCGCGAGGCTCGCTATGAGTATGTTGATGGATATGCGCGTAAGCTGGTCAGGGCTACTCCTGACCATGCAAAGATCAGCACCAATATTGTCGGCGTCCTCTATAGCCTGCTCGATGACAAACCGTATAGCCTCTACACCTCAGATATGCGCGTCTGCCTCTCTCCCACCCGCTATGTCTATCCCGATGTCTCCGTGATCGTAGATGGGCAGTCTCAGGGGCCAGCCGACTCCATTCAGCAGCCCCAACTGGTTGTTGAGGTGCTCACCGCGCAGAGCGAGGCTTATGATCGTGGACGCAAGCTGGCCTGTTATCGCGAATGCCCGACCATTCAGGAATATATGCTCATAGATTCGCAACATCCTTTGATCGAGGTCTATCGTTCGGAAAAAGATACGTTGTGGCGCTATCACGCTTTCGGTACAGGCGATACCGTCACGTTGACGAGCCTGAATATTCTCTTTCCTCTCTCGAAAGTCTACAGGAATGTGGTCTTACCCGAAGACGACGATTTCTCCTGAAAGACGGCATTGCTCTCACTGGTCCGTTTCAGTGAGTAAGGAGGGATCGAGACCGCGTAAATGCTCAATGGTCAGGTTCCCAATAATTGTCTGCAGACCGATGGGATTTAACTCATAATGTCGGTAGCTGTTCTCACGCCTCACATTGATCAGGCCGATGCGTTTGAGCAGCGAAATATGATGTGAAATGGTGGGAGTGGTCACGCCGAGCGCTTCCGCCAGTTCCTGCCCGAACATTGAACGGCTGGCGAGAAGCGCCAGAATGCGGATGCGCATCGGATCGGCAAAGGCTCGCCCAAACCGCAACAACACCTCATCCTGTGCCAGATCAAAGTTCTTTATCCTGGCCGCACCATAGCGGCGTTGTGCCTCAAGACGTTCCTGCTGGTTATTTATAAGCATCTATCTTTTCCATTGCTGAAATTATACAATTGTATAACTAGAAGATAGACACATCATGAAAAAATGTCAAGTGCTTTGAAAGATGTAGATTCATTTATTGCTCATATCAACGTAAGCCCGCTCGTATTCGTCGAGCATGTGGGAGAATGAGAAGTTGCGCTCGACGTGTGCGCGGCATTGCGTACGAGGCAGTTCAACGAGACGATCGACCAGAGCAGCGGCCTGGGCGCAATCGCCAGGCTCAACCAGGAAGCCGGTCACGCCGTGCCGAATAATCTCGTCCATTGCGCCGCGACGGAAGGCAATTACCGGCGTACCCGTTGCCATTGCCTCGACCGGCGTTAATCCGAATGGCTCGTCCCAGGCGATGGGACAGAGCAGCCCACGCACGCGTCCCATGAGCTGCCATAGGTCCGTGTGGGTCAGCAGCCCGAGATGGGTGACGCGTGACCCGGCCTGTTGCAGGCGTGGCTGGATGCGCTCTTCATAATAGATTTGATCGTAGATCCCGCCCGCGATCAGCAACTGTTGACCGGCTCTTTCTGCTATCTCGATGGCCTCTTCTACCCCCTTTTCCGGCGCAATGCGTCCGGCGAAAAGCAGCGGTGCATCGTCGGGAATGGAGGGCGCAAAGGGGATCTCATCCAGATTGACGCCGTTATAAATAATATAGTCGAATGGCGTCCAGGCAGCATAGGTGCGGGCGCAGGCTTGCGAAACGGTGATCAGCTTCAGGGGATGGCCCTGCTGATGCAGGACGCGCAATACGTCGTTGATTTCTGGCGAGATGGCGTGCAGGTGCAGCGTATGGACGACCGGCAACTGTTGGAGCACGGTGCTGCAAGCGAACGCGGGCCAGTCGAAGGCGTGGACATGCACAATATCGAACTCGCTCTGGCGCTGTTGGAGTTCCAGGAAGAGCTTGAGAAAGAGATTGGCCTGGGCAAAGAAGCCAGGATCGGTGGGCCGTTCCAGCGCTGGCCCGGAGAAGCTGGAGGGCCGCACGTTCTCCGGTACAACAATCTCTTCAATCGGCACGCCCGGAACAAACGAGCCTTGTCGCGCAAAGAGCGTGACGGAATGTTGGTGCTGGATCAAGCCCTGAGCGAGCGCAGCAACCAGCGCCTGAGCACCTCCAACATAGGGTTGCGCAATGGGCGTAACTAGCGGGGCGACGAGCGCGATTCTCATGCCTCTCCTCGATAGGTTGCAATATTGTTTTCAGTTTCGTGGAGCTTGACTTCGTAGAGTTGTCCCGGCGGGAAATCGTGGGCCAGCCGTTCCCAGAACTTGATGGCGAGCATTTCGGCGGTGGGAATGGTGCCTTCGAGCCAGGGTACGTCGTAGTTGAGATGCTTATGATCTACCCAATCGACGACCTGCTCGTTAACGATCCGCTTGAGATCGGTGAGATTGAGGACCATGCCCGTACACGGGTCCGGTTCGCCCTGTACGGTGACTTCCAGCACATAGTTATGCCCATGTCCATTGGGATTGGCGCATTTATCGTAGATTGCGTAATTCTCTTCGTCGGTCAAATGGTTGCTCCAGAGGCGGTGTGACGCGCTGAAGGTGACGCGCCGTGTCAGGTAGACCATAGATTGTCTCCTCTGTACCAGGGCTAGGCATTGGTGAATAGCTCGATATTGCTGCCGCTCAGCATGCGCCCCGAGTCGTCGGCCATGAAGAGCAGGATCTCTGCCAGATCATTGGGCGTCATATCTGCCTTCAAGTTATGTCCCGCTTCGCGTAGCATTTGTGTATCGACCGCTCCCGGGCTGACGGCACAGACACGAATATTGTGCGGCTTACCCTCAACGGCCAGGATCTCGGTCAGTCCTGCCACGCCCGATTTCGAGACGTTATAAGCGCTAAGGCCAGGAAATTTCTCAACCCCCTTGACCCCTGAGAGCGACGACAGGTTAATGATGACGCCGTGCTGTTGCGGAAGCATCAGGCGAAAGGCTTCGCGGCAGCAGAGAAACGTGCCACGCAGATTGACGTTGAGTATCGCGTCCCAGGTGGCTACATCCATTTCAACAAATGGGCGCGTGGCAATTATTCCAGCACAATTGACCAGGATATCCACGCGCCCGTAGCTCTCCCGCACCTGCTCAAACAACGTAACTACATCTTCTTCTCGTGAAACGTCTCCTGCAATCGCCAGCACGTGTCCACCGGCTTGCTTGATAATGGCAGCAGTTTCTTCAAGATGGGAACGTGTGCGACTGAAGAGGACGACCTGTGCGCCCTCACGGGCAAACTGTATGGCGGTGGCGCGACCAACTCCACGACCAGCCCCGGTGATAATAGCCACGCGATCTTTTATGCTCATGCTCTATGACTCCAGCGATTTTCTTTTCACTATATCACAGCGACGAGAGCAAAAAGGTGTTCACATCAACCTCCCCCACTTCGTAGTTGCGGGGCGGGATAGGGCCGGGGGGGGCGTGCGGGGGCGGGCGAGGGGGGGGGGTCGTAGAGCGGCGAACAGGGAGGCGGGGGTGATATGTGTGGTGGGTGATGAA
>JAICIM010000265.1 GCA_025928885.1 Ktedonobacteraceae bacterium
CCTTTTCGCCGATCATCTCCGGTCAGTTTACCCTTCCTGATCTAGTGTAGCATGAGTGTCGCCAAAAACCAATTCCATTTCAAATGCAATAATTTCTATATATCTATGTAACTTCGACGTAAAGGACCTGTTTTTGGGGGACGAACCCTTCGGCCTGCGTCTGAATGACGATGGCCCAGGGACCGGCCATATCCAGATGGAGTTGGACGGCGTATCTGCCGCCGCCCAATGCGTTGACAGTGTGCGTGCCGGCATGCATATCCATATTCGTCATATAGGCGCTTGGATGTACCGCTGCTTGCTCGATGGGGATACCCTGCGGATCGGTCAATTGGAGGTTGAGCGAGGTCATACCATCCGCGATCAGGGTGTGGTTATCCACATGTACCTGCAAAACTGCCGGTACATGTGGACGATGAAGGATTGCTAAAAGCAACACGCTGATACATGTCAGGGTGAGCAAACACCAGAAAATTGGACGTACCCGCATCGTTCTCTGCTCTTTGGTTTCTACTACTTGCTGGTAATTTTATCTTCTGGTTTGGCTGGTTCAGCACTGCTTGCAGGGGCAGGACGTGTTCGACCAAAGCCGAAGCCTGCACCCAGACCAACGAGCAGGGCAATGATTCCAGTAATTACAACTGGCACGACCGGCGAGCTGTTCTGTGCTGGTGCGGCAGGCGCTGCGGTGGGAGCGGCAGTTGGTTTCGCTTCGACGCCGGTGGTGGCGTTGCTGCCGTTAGGATTGACGGTGAAGGTAAAGGCTCCTTCAGCCGGATCGCCATCGTCAGCCGAGACCGTTATCCAGCGCACAATATAGATGCCGTTGCCGGTTGCTTTGATGGGGACGAACATCTCTTTAGGGTTGTTGAGCGGCACTTTGGCGTCGCCCTGGCTGATCAGGTCGCCAGCGGGGCTGTATACAAACAGGTTGCTTTTCTTGGGATCAGGGTTCATATTTTCAGCCGTTGTCACCGTGACGCTGGTTGGCGCGGTGGCAACGGTCTGACCTATGCCGGGCGTCGAGCTAATGACTTTGGCATGCGCTGAGGCTGTTCCGACCGCGAATACGAGCATAAGTCCTAAGCTGAGGAAGAGTGCGGTTCCAACCGTCACGAAATGGCGTATTTTTTGCATAAATAAACCGACTAACTTTCTCCACTTCCTGAAACGTTGTTGCATTCAGGAAGTATATCTCTCTTTTCTCTACTCTACACTGATAGGCTATGATGAATGCCTGTACCTTATAGGATATGCTCTGACAATTCGACTGTCTATTAGGAGAACTCCCTATTTTTAGCTGTAAGGTGGGATGTAGGTATAGGTATATTGCCCTGCGGGGCGCTTTATCGTATTCTCTACTGTGATAGAATTGTGATCTGTTCTCATTGATACTCCCAGATGCTGGTATCTTATGAACCTGCAAGACGAAGCTTCTTTGAGCTAGACCCGGCCCCAGGGGGATAGTATAATAGAAGGACCAGCTAACGGTATTGCTGAAAGCAGTTGAGAAAGGAACGTAAAATGCAGGAAGAGCGTCGTAAAGAGGTATTAAAACGGCTTTCTTATATAGAGGGCCATGTGGCTGGTATCCGTAAAATGGTGGAAGAGGATAAGTATTGTGTGGATATCTTACGGCAGACCTATGCGGTGCGGAAGTCGTTGGAGAAGTTGGAGAAGATCATATTAGAGGGGCATCTTCAGACATGTGTGCCGGAGGGGATTCGCGGCAATCGTGAGGAGGCTGTGATTCAAGAGCTGATCCAGCTTTATGATATTGCCGGAAATCGCTGATGTAGCAGCATTGTAAATAGATGGATGCAACCAGGCCAGCCCTCTAGCTGGTCTTTTCTTGTGTCGGTTGCCACGCAAGTATTCTTCTGGTATTATCAATGTTATACCGTTCGTGCTGATGAAAAGGTGTATTACGCATGAGTGAAGAGTTTCGCTGCTGGTATCCCTTGCAGATCCGCTTTCGTGATCTCGATCCCCTGGCTCACGTCAATAATACGGTCTATTTTGTCTATTTTGAAGAGGCGAGAAGCTATTATTTTGATCAGTTAAAGCCCTGGCTCAAGCAGTGGCCCTCCAGCCAGGAGCACCAGTTGGACGATGTGATTGAGGAGGATGATTCGCCCAATCCGCGTATCCAGACGGGGCCGCGCGGTCATCACTACGGCATGCTGGTGAAGGAAACCACCTGCACCTATGAACTGCCTCTGATCCGCACCGATACGGCTGAGGTTGGGATGAAAGTGGTGCGTGTGGGTCGCTCCAGCTTCGTGATGGAGCACCAGATTCGCGATGTAAGCGACCATGAGCGCGTCTATGCCACTGGTCGCTCAGTGATGGTGTGGGCCAACTACTATCTTGGGAGGTCGCACCCGCTGCCGCCATCGTTACGTTATGCGTTTGAGCAGATGGAGGGGCGCTCGTTTCCGCTGCCAACTGAAGCTCATTGATTAGTGAGGTGCATCGATGCGTTATCTACTTCTGATCAGGCATTCACAGCCAGCGATCGAACCAGAGGTTGCCGCGTGCAGCTGGCATCTTTCGACCGAGGGACGCGCCCGCTGTCGGCTGTTAGCAGAGCATATCTCCAGCTACCAACCAGCCGTAATGGTATGCAGTACCGAACCAAAGGCTGTTGAAACTGCTGCTTTGCTTACTGCTCAGCTTGGAATTTCTTATAGTACTCAGCATGACTTGCGCGAACATGAGCGAGAGAATGTGCCATATCTGGGCGAAGTACGACTCATAGCGTTATAGATACACTATCTAATTTTTGCCAAGCTGCTCAATAAATACCCAAAAATTTCCAGCAAGGCGCGTGATCATCTGCTGCTATTGTCTGATCTGCAACTATTTTTGTGCTAGAAGAAATCCTCATCAATTTCAAGGAAGCCCACTTGAACATCTTTTTGCTGGAGAGCATCCCAGGCCCGTTTGCTGCTTTTTTACAGACGCTTATAAGTAAAGGCCAGTAGGCGCGTTCGTCAATATGTATGTAATCTTTTATCTAATTCAAAATGCTTTATTTAATTACTTTACCGAAGAGGATATTCTATATGTTTTCTCAGTGTTAGAATATTTTATTGGTGGGGAATTTTGAAGTCTTATATATGGTGTATCCTTTAGCGTAATCCATTCGTATTCTTAGATGGATGATGCAAGGCTGTTCGTGCCTGATAGGTGTTCTTGCAACTACGTATTTATCGCTAGTTGGGATACTTATCAAAATAATAGCAATTTAAGAATAAGTTGATGTCCTGCTGCCAGGTATGGTGTATAGACCCGTCTTTTTGTAGCGCTGCTCGTTATTGCTTTCTTCTTTCTTTGCGCTATTAAAGAAAGAGAGGAACCTATGAAAATTGCACATATTGCTCCGCCCTGGATTTCTATACCGCCCGCAAATTACGGGGGGACCGAGATAGTTCTATATAATCTGATAGAGGAGCAGATTGCCCAGGGCCACCAGGTGACGTTACTGGCTCCGGGGGACGCGCAAACGTCGGCCCAACAGGTCTCTTTTTTTCCCCAGTCGTTGAGCACATCGGAAGTACCCTGGTCGGCACACCTCAAGGCATACTTCCATTTTTATAAATCGGTTGAGTATGTACAGACCCATCAGTTTGATATGCTGCATACTCATCTATCTTCATCTGCTGATATGTACCTGTTTCCACTCACGGCGCATCTGACAACGCCTCACGTGATGACACTGCATAGTCGCTTCCCTTTTGATCGTGTTGGCTCATGGACCGGTGATGCGGACCAGTATTATATGGAATGGGCCTCCTCAGTGCCAATGGTGGCGATTAGCGAGGCGGCAAGAGAGGAAGCGCCGCTCAATCTCAATTTTGTGGGCGTGGTCCATCACGGCTTGCCGATGCAGACGTTTCGACCGACGCAAGAGCGGCCAGAAAATTTTTTTGTCTGGCTCGGTCGCATTGTGCCTGAGAAGGGGCCACATCTGGCGATCAGAGCGGCGAAAAAGGCTGGCGTTCCTCTTGTCTTGGCTGGCATCATTGATCGGTATGTTCCAGAAGCAATGGAGTATTTTGAGCATACGATCAAGCCAGAGATTGATGGAGAACAGATCAGCTATATTGGCCCGGTCAATCAACAGGAGAAGATCCATCTCCTCAGTCGTGCGCGTGGTTTCCTTAACCCGATTCGTTGGGAGGAACCTTTTGGCATGGTTATGATCGAGGCAATGGCGCTTGGATGCCCCGTTATCACGTTTCCAAGCGGTGCCGCTCCTGAAATCGTGGTGCATCGCAAAAGTGGCTTTTTTGCCCACGATGTCGATGAGATGGCGCATTTCATTGACAGGATCGATACCCTGAACCGTGCCACCGTACGTGCGCATGCTGAGCAGCACTTCTCGGTTCACGTGATGGCTGAAAAATACACGGCCATCTATCGGAAGGTGATGCTGAATCAGCATCTCCCTCAGCCTGTCGCCTCATATACTCCACACGTCACCCCGGCTCCGCTTAGAATAAGCGACCCTGCTCAACGATTGGTGTATCCGCCTTCGCAAGCTGCCACGACTGAGGCGGAAGCGAAATCTGTTTCCTGATCTGCTGATAGAATTCGACGCAGATTGCAGGTGAATGTTCTTCATATGGACAGTGGCAAAAAACGTAGAGGGTGCGACCCTGCCGATGCCACTGTTCCAATTGATCTGTCCACTCCTGGAGAAATGGTGCGTTGACGGCCTGATCTGGATGCCCGATATAGCGGAGAAAGATGAAATCGGTCGTCGCGGTCGGGTGCAGTGGTAGAGCGGGCTTGCGCTCTCGCCCCAGCAGTTCGCGCCGCTCTTTGTCGCTGCCCGTTTGCAGCGGGCGAATATCCATCATGACACGTGCCACGTTGTATATGCTGAGCAGACTGTTCAGCGCATCCTCGTGGGGTGCCTGAAAGAAATCGGCATGGCGTACCTCCACGGCCAGTCGCAGATCGTCGGGCCACTGCTTCAGAAATGCTTCAAGTCGCGGGAGATGGGCTGGCGTGAACGAGGGTGGAAGCTGCATGAAGATCGGGCCACAACGTGTCCCCAGCCCGCGCATACGCTGCACAAACAGATCGATGGTCTGTTTTGGCACATCCAGCGCAGGGGCGTGGCTGATGTCGCGTAAGACTTTGGGGCAGAAGCGAAAGGTTTCCGGTGTTTCCTGGACCCAGCGTGCGATCATTTCGGGAGCTGGCAGGCTGTAGAAAACTGTGTTTCCCTCAACACTGTTGAATTTCTGGCTATAGAGACGCAGAAAAGCGCTGGCCGGAGTTCGCGGAGGAAAGAAGTCCCCCACCCATGCTTTATATCCCCACATTGGACAGCCAAGATAGAGCATTGCTGTTTCTCCCTTCATAAGCCGTTTGCACCATCGTAAGTCACCATCATAGCGCGTGTCGCGCGTTCCTGCAAATCTGCTTGCACGTGCTACCGTTCCAGTACTTTCGTCGGCTGCACCCCAATCGATGCGATCTCGCCAGTTTCTTTTATTGAAAATTATGGATGGCTCGCAGATTGATTTTTCGACAATAAGGATATAGCACTATCTGGCTGTTTTCCTTAGAAGGATGGTTGTTTGCTCTGTTGGTGAACTATACTAAATTGTATCTATTATTACAGATACAAATCGTAGTCGCGAGGTGCATGTATGGTGCCTACCGTTGTGACAGCACTGTCGCTGGCAATTATGCTGTTGCTGCTTGCCAGCTTTATTTGGGGTGCCTGGCGGGCGTATCAGCGCTATAAGCGTATCGTGGCGTCGCAGTCACGCCTGCCAGCTCATTCTCTTGATCGTCATGTGACAGCTAATTTACAGGTGCATATGCAGGATGGCAATGTGGTGAGCGTTGAGTCGCTGCAGGGATTTTCGCTGCCTCCCTCCTGGTATCGCCGCCGTCGCAGCCTTGTTTCGCTTGGACTCATCGGTATGGCGCTGTTGGCCCTCTCCGTGCAGAGCGGGCTGGCAGGTGAGACCTTTCATTCTATTACAAAGAGCGTGGAGACGACGATTCTCAGTTACAGCAAACCTGCTGATGTCCATATTCCTGCACGTCCTCTGCCACAGACGGCGAGTATGCGGGTTGTGCGCATCGATTCGGCTGCCATGAACCAGTATTATGGCGATGCACAGCGTCAGTCATGGATGTATTCTTCCTGTTCGGGTATTGCTATGGAAACGGTCATGAATGCATATGGTCGCCATCTCATCGCTGCCGATGTGTTGCAGGTGGAGAGCGATCTGGGGGTCTGGAATGTGCAGCTTGGTCTATTGGGCGACGATGGCATTGCGTTAACCGCAGCACACTTTGGCTTTGATACAAGCTCCAGCCACAGCCGCACATTGCAGGAAGTCATTGATACGGCCAATAAAGGCGCTCCGGTCATTGTCAGCGTGCGCGATAGCTATTATTATCCCAATGGCCATATTTTTGTGATTCGTGGCGGTGATGATCAGTATGTCTATATCGCCGATTCGTCGCTCGCCAATTTTCAGCGCATGACCCATCCTATGTTTGTGGGCATGTGGCAGGGCTTCAGTGCCGTATTGACGCCGCGATCCAATTAGCTGATAAAGAATAGCTCGCTCCTACACTCACCAGAGTATCGTAGGAGCGAGCTTTTTTGTTGCTTCCCATATTGAAAAATTTTAGATAGCTATGGCTCTTTGAAGAGTCGAGCAAAAATAGAGAGGCTAACGGCGTTGTTAGCTTACTGATTGGATTTTCGTGATAATCTCCTGATGCAGTTCTTTGGTACAGGCAGCGACTAATGAGAAGCCCTCCGTCAGGTTAGTGATCGGACGCAGCGGTTTTCCCTGGGGATCGCTGATGATTCCACCTGCTTCGAGCACGATGCTGGCCGAGGCTAAGAAAGATTCTCCTGTAAGAATGTTCCCCACATCGATGTAGGCGTCATAGGTGCCGCTGGCAACGTAAACGCTGTCGATGGCCGAACTACCCACGCGTCGTACATATTCGATGTCTGATGGTTCGGAGAACAGCGCTCGCGTTATACCGGCGTCTCGGCCATCCAGATTGATTCCGGCGAGACAGTGCTTCAAGCTTTTCACATCGCTCACCTGGCAGCGGCGACCATTGCGGAAGGCTCCCCCTCCACGCTGGGCCTGATAGACGATGCCACTAAAGAGTTCTCCCACCAGCGCCCATTGCACGTTTTCTGGTAGCACAGGACTATCAATGGGGAGCACCGCAAGGGCAATGCCAGCCGTCATGATCCCCCTGGCGACATTGGTTGATCCATCAATCGGATCGACTACGATCCGATAGGAGGGTGAGGAGTTGGTGCTGAAGGTTGCTCGCTCTTCTGTAATGACTTCAAAGCCGTAGCCGCTCTCTTCCAATCCTCGCACAATGATATCTTCTGCATCTCGATCAAACTGCATAGTGGTGTGCTGAGGCGATTGAGCGTATATTTGCTTGCGGTCATAACGTTCAGCCTGGGTGTAAACGCGTACCTGTCGAAATAGCTGTTCCAGTAGTTCTAGCATGGTTGCCCTTTTGCCTGTCTTTCTGACTTACATATTTACGCCTGTTTATTTTTGTCGTCATGGATGCACTATGATTGTAGCACGAGTCTCTTTGCTATTGCATCTTAGAACGGTTCTATTATGGAACGCGATATGGAAAGCATTCATGTCCAGATTGCATGTAGCCAGGAGGTCATACGCTCGTGCTGGCATTATTGCACCGCAGATTGTCACTCCTTGATGACCAACTGTTGGATGCAAAAGGGGTATTGCAGGCCAGCCGTTTGCAAGCGCTGACTGGTCGTGGTGATCGCCAGTTCGCTTTTATCGCTGGCGATCCAGCGTCGCCCCGCTCGTTCCGCGACTACAGGTGTCACGCCGCTGCCGCAAAAGCAATCAAGCACCAGATCGCCCTCTTCGGAGGAGGCGAGGATGATGCGTTCCAGCAGTGCTCCAGGCTTCTGGGTCGCATAGCCAGTCCGTTCCGGGTCTTTTTGATGCAGGTGGCTGATATCGCTCCAGACATCGCTGAGCGCCATCAAGGTATCTTCGTCATAGGTATAGACGCGCCCTGCTGAGCGTATACTCCAGGTAATCTTGCCATCCTGCCCCACCTCTTTGCGCATATGGTTGCGTTTCTGTGTGCCGCGTCGCTCTCCCACTCTTTCGCTGTGAAAGCAGTACTGGCTCGATCTGGTATAGAGCAAGATGGTATCGTGTTTGCGGGCGTAATGCCTCTGTGAGCGGCCACCAGATTGATAATGCCAGATGATTTCATTTTTAAAGCCTGCCCCTGCGTCGGTGGCCTGCTTTCTGAAGATTTCGTCGAGCAGCAATTTTGCATAGTGGGTGGCACGCCAGTCCAGGTGGACATACAGGCTGCCGGTCGGCGTCAGCAGAGTATGTAACTGCAGAAATGTTTCGTACAGCCATTGCAGATAGTTATCCAGGTCGTTGTTCCAGAGATCCTTGTAGGCGAGATGGGAGCCGCTATTAAACGTCTTTCCCGTCATAAAAGGAGGATCAACGTAGATCAGGTCGATGGAGGAGGCAAATGTGGGAAGGAGTGCGGCGAGGACATCCTTTTTGTCGCCCCAGAGCAAACGGTTCGTCCAGTAATCGCTGATCGCTGCGCCCTCATCCGGGCGATGCTCTGCTTTCAGCAGCCAGTCATAGTGTCCATTGGTGTCGCCTGTCTGCGTTGCCTGGTCCGGGGCATGTTTATTTCTCCAGGTCAACTCTACCATAGCAACGTTTCCCCCGTTTCTGTTGACGTTTTGCATATCCTGTTATAGCTTTGAGCAAACCTATCATGCTTTGTAGGTGCTTGCTTGTGTAGCGTGCGCTGTAAACATATTGTATGTCGGCTTGAGGCGAGGATCAAGGCAGGGGTGACCGTTGGTATAGAGCATCGCTGCAAGATCGTCCTGTCGTAGCCGCGGGGGGGGGAGTTTGGCGGCAGTGGGGGGTGTTGGGGGGTTGGGGGGGGGTGCTTTCGCCGCCAACGACCGCACAACGCAGAGGGGGTGGGCGGGGGGGGGGGGGAAGTAGGTA
>JAICIM010000607.1 GCA_025928885.1 Ktedonobacteraceae bacterium
CGTTCCTGCTCGTGCTGGATGCCGCCTCGTTTCGCGAACTGGCCCGCGTCGAGCTGCCGCACCACATCCCCTTTGGCTTCCACGGCATGTACAGCAAACGCTAGCTGTGCATCTCTCCGTCCAGTCTTGCCCTTCTGGCTGTCCATGTGCGCAAGATATGCTCGCTGAAGCTCCTGGGGAAACGTTGGAGCTTCAGCAAGCACATCTTGCGCAACCTCACCACCTATGAGAGAGGAAAACTGAAGAGGTTTCTGTCCTTAATCCAACTCGACTACTGGCAGGCCATGTACGCCGAGAGTGGTGGAGATTTCGCTACCGTGATGGATGTCATGCTGGAGTACGCCCCAGATGATGCGCTGGAGGGAAACAGCGGGTCTCACTACATGAGCTTGACGTGCTGCCTCAACCCACATCTGAGCGTATGGTTGGAGCGCAGGCTCGACCAGTTTCGCGTGCCGCACACGTCCCGCATCATCCAGAGGCGCGACGAGCCGCTCAAGATCAGCAGGAGTCAGGCGGGCAAGCGTCTGCTGGATCAGTTGCCAGGTCTTCTCAAGCCCTGTAACCAGTTCTGCCGCTGAGTGTAACGGGTCCACGCCCGCCTCGCAGACGCCCAAAGCCCACAATTCGAGGGAAGTTAGCTCGTCGCCCCCCTCGCCCATCCGCGCGTGGAACCACCAGGCACGATCCGCGACAATATGAGTCACGTACATGCCAATCGACCAGTGTTGCGGTGTGAGACGTAATGCAAGTTGCTCTTGAGTAAGGGGCGCGATGGCTGCGACAAGACGTTGCTGGTAGATACCCCAACCCGTGTAGAAGGGGAGAAGTGAAAGCTGGTGTTCTGTCATGAGAGATATTCCTTCTCACTATCTGCTCTCTCGGCTCTGGCCGGGCCAGAAGGGCCTTTGAGCAGAAATTATATGTTTCTCGCATTTCAGGCGCATTTCAGGTAGCACATACCTGACTCTCATGCCTGATAAGGGACAAGCGAGAGATGGAGCAAGGATGATAACATCTGTTTCACGTCTTTTACACGAAACAGGATGAAATTAACAGCACACCGGCATAGATGTCAAAGCCTCCCTAAAAACATGTGAATACTTTACTACTATACAGGGAGAGGAAAGATTGTGTCAAGGAGAGGTTGGCGAACTCGATCCGAGGAATTTTTGGCCAATTTCAAAATTGGTATGCCAGGGACTTGACCTTGAGTACTCAAGGTATTGCATAATGCTTGTATGGTAAACGATACAGAAATAAAAACGCCGCACTACTTCACGCTTCAGGAAGTGGTTGCGAGAAGTGGGCTGAGCGAGCACACGCTTCGTTACTATGAGCGGATTGGCCTCGTTGAGCCGGTGAAGCGCGACCGCAGCAGTGGGCATCGTCGTTATAGCGAAGAGGATCTCTGGAAGATAGAGACGCTTGCCTGCTTACGCACAACCGGGATGTCGCTTGAGGACATGCGCAGGTATTTCGCGCTTTTGAAAGACGGCAAAGCAGCCGCCGATCAACAACTGGCGCTTTTTGAGGCGCAACGGGCCGCGCTTGAGCGGGAACTGGCCCAGAAGCGTGAACATTTGCGCTATCTGGAGCACAAGGTGGCGTTTTGGAAAGCTGTACAGAACGGTGACGACGCGCAGGCCAGCGAGATCGGTGAGATCGCGACCGGCCTGGCAAAACAGATCATACATGAAAACTAAGATACTGAAGGAAAAACATATGAAAATTGCAATCATTACTGGTGGTAGCCGTGGACTTGGCAAAGCAATGGCGACCAGCATTGCAGCACATGGACAGGATGTAATCCTGACTTATCAACATAACAAAGCTGATGCAGACGCGGTAGTTGCGCAGATCGAGCAGCGTGGTCGCAAGGCCGTTGCGCTCCAGCTCGACGTGTCCGACACCGCATCCTTCCCGGCTTTTAGAGATGCGGTCAAGCAGGCGCTCAAACAGAGGTGGAACCGCGACACGTTCAATTTCCTCGTCAACAACGCCGGTATCGGCATCCATGCGGCCATTACCGAGGTAACTGAGCAACAGTTCGATCAGCTCGTAGATATTCAACTCAAGGGGCCGCTCTTTCTGACGCAGACCTTATTGCCATTGATGGAAGATGGTGGGCGCATCATCAACATTTCGTCGGGGCTGGCACGCTTCTCGGGTCCGGGTTATAGCGTCTATGGAGCTACTAAAGGAGCTATAGAGGTGTTGACGCGCTATATGGCGGTGGAGTTTGGTTCGCGTCACATTACAGCAAATGTGGTCGCCCCTGGTCCCGCTGCCACTGATTTTGCAGGTGGTGCTGTGCGTGATAATGCAGCGTACAACCAGGCGCTTGCCTCGCGGACCGCGCTTGGTCGCGTTGGTGAGGCGGAAGACATTGGCGGCGTCGTCGCGTCCCTGCTCACCGACGAGATGGGCTGGATCAATGGGCAACGCATCGAGGCTTCGGGCGGCATTAACCTTTAGTTTATTATTGGAGGGGAAGTTACTTCCCCTCCCTCATTTGAGCGCCGAGGGCTTAACTCCCGGTGGGATCGGGCAGACGTAGGCACCACCGCTCAGACGGTCGCGCAACTCGGCCTGCGCCTGAGCGATAATTGCGGGATGTTCTAGCGCTTCTACTGCCGTCGCCACCATAACTTTTCCGGCATGCAACATTCCCTTATGTCCGATCGAGGTGGCACCGATCGTCACGACCTGCCATGTGTGCGCGGGCGTGCCAACCACCCAGCATGCGGTCGTGCATTGGATCGTTGGCGTAATCCAGCTCACATCGCCGACATCGGTTGAGCCGCCCATCGATGCTGGCACGTACTCCGATTGCAACGGACGCACCCGCTCCGACAGCGCCATCTCACGAATTGCCCGATCCTCCACGTTGTTGCGCTCCGCATCGGACAGACTCGCCCTGATCCGCGTCGCCAGCTCCCTCTCCACATCATCATACGTCGGGGTGCCAAGCGCTGTAAAGTTCCTGTACATCACGTTTTCCAGCACATGGTTCGGCACAAGGTTTGAACAGGCTTTATCGAACACAATCTCAACCTGCGTCTCCGTCATTAGGGCCGCACCTCTGGCAACATTGCACACCCGCTGATAGATCTCCTCAACCTGAGCAATCTTCGGCGCACGAATGAGATAGAGCACGCTTGCTTCGGCCTGCACAACATTGGGCGAGATGCCGCCCGCGTCGGTGATGGCGTAATGCATCCGCGCCTCTGGAATGATATGTTCCCTGAGATAATTGACGCCAACATTCATCAGTTCAACCGCGTCGAGGGCGCTTCTGCCCAGGTGTGGAGAGGCCGCCGCGTGCGAACTCACGCCCTTAAATTTATAGTACACCTGATAATTTGCCAGGCTCGTCTCGGTCGTGACCGTGTTGTCGATGCCGGGATGCCAGGTCAGGCAGCAATCGATATCGTCAAACAGTCTTTCACGCGCCATAAACGTTTTGCCCGAACCACCCTCTTCACCAGGACAGCCATAGTAGCGCACCGTTCCCGCGATGTGATGTCGCTCCAGATAGTGACGGAGCGCCACCGCGGCGGCCAGAGCGCCGGTTCCCAGCAGGTTATGCCCGCAGCCATGCCCATTGCCGCCCCTCACGATTGGTTGCTTCTCGGCCAACCCCGCCTGCTGGCTCAATCCGCTGAGGGCATCGTACTCGCCCAGAAACGCGATAACGGGCTTGCCACTGCCATAGCTGCCAATGAAGGCCGTCTCGATGCCGCCCACGCCGCGTTCTACCGTGAAGCCCTCGCGCTCCAGCGCCTCACAGAGCAGTTCAGCAGAGCGAAACTCTTCAAATCGCGTCTCCGCACACTCCCAGATTGTATCGCTCAGCGCAATAAACTGGTCGCGCTTCTCTTCAATGATCTGTTCTATTTCAGCTAAATACTGCAAATCTTGCTCCTTCTAGCTTATGCGAGGGGATGGCGTGCCAGGAAATCGTTGACGACGCGACTGGCCTCCTCGCGAAACTCGATGAAATAGCCGTGCCGCCCGCCCTGGACGAGATACAACTCAGCATTGGGGATGCGCTCAGCCAGCAGGGGGGCGTTGGTGGTCGGATTCAACTCGTCCTCGCTGCCATGAATGACGAGCGTTGGCGCTTGAATAGTGGGCAGCAGTTCCCAGGCGTCGTGGCCCTCGCTTGCTCGATAGTGCAGTTGCCGCGCATATTCGGGGATTTGCGGTGCCTGAAGCACATATTCTTCAAGCTCTGGATGTGCTGCAATCCAGGCAGGAGAATAGAG
>JAICIM010000434.1 GCA_025928885.1 Ktedonobacteraceae bacterium
GAAGGAGCATCATATGTACAGAGGTTCACGGAATTTCTTTGGGGGTATTGCCGGAGGTCTTTTCCTGATCTTTCTGGCACTGGCATTCATGACCGGTCATTTCTTTTTGCCGATGATCTTTGTAGGACTGGCCTTTGCCTCCCTGTTCGGTTCGCTCTCAGCTGGGAATCCGCGTGCAACATATGGCGGGGTGATGGGCTTTATCTGGATGGCGGGATTGGCCGTCTGCGCTACATTTAACTTCTGGTGGCCGGGCATTTTGATCATCCTGGGCCTATCAGCCATTGCGGGTACGCTGTTTCGTCCGATGATGAGCGGTCCGGTGAAAACGGAGGTGCCTCCGCAGCCATATTATCAGCCATCACAGCCGCAGCAACAGCCAGAGCAGCCATATTATCAGCCTTATCAGGAGGGATACCAGCCGCCGCAGGAAGGCTATCAGGAAGGTGGGAAAGTCCATCCCTATCCAGAACAGCCCCGGGTGCAGGAATATGAGCAGCCCCAGGCGCAGTATCCCCAGGAGCTACCGCCGCAACAGTCGTAGGGAACTTTTGTTACGTGATGGCGTATATGTATAGAGATGGTTTCGTGTGGTCGGCACCATAGGAAAAAGAATAATTGTTGTGTTAACAGGTGTTACTGCAATAAATGAGTGATTGAGTACGGAATCATGCAAAATCAGGAATCCATGTTTGAAAAGTCTGAACCAACTCCGGTTCGGCCTATCAATATCGATCCGCGCGAACAGGCGCAGCGGAATGAGTCTCCGCCTGTTGAGGGCAACGAAGAGAAGCAGTATAAAGAGTACTCCGAAGGCTATAACGAGCAGACATATGGCGAGCCGTGGCAGGCCGAAGGGGAGAAGATCCAGCCGCGCCAGCAGAACAGGGGCAGGAAGCGAGGGGGTATCAAGCCGCTCGTCATTGCTCTGCTTATCATTGCTCTGGTGGTTGGTTGGGGCGGGATGTCTTCGGGTCGCTTTGTAGAAGGTGGGAGGAGCATGCCTGCGCAGGTATTTACCGTCAAAGGCGCTCCAACGCTGGTATTGAATAATGGCAGCGGCGAGGTGCATGTGCATGCAGGCAATGTGAACAACATCGTTGTCTCGGCCAGTACGCACGGCTTTGGTATGATGCAGGACAACGATGGACAGATGGTGAGGACCGAGCAGGATGGCAATACCGTCACCGTGAGTCCTGACGGGCGCTCTGGTATGTTTGGCCGACCGGTCGATCTCGATGTTACCGTTCCCAGTGCCACAAACCTGGAGCTGCATACCACCTCTGGCGATATTGATGTTGAAGGTGTCAATGGACAGATGACGCTGGCAACCGCTAGCGGAGAGATCAAGGGCAGCAACCTCAGTGGCGCTCTCACCATCAATACAAATAGCGGGGATGTGAAGCTGGAAGACTCCACGCTACGAGGTGAGAATAATTTCCGCTCTGATAGCGGAAAAATAGAGTTTCAGGGCAGCCTCGATCCCCAGGGTAGCTATCAGTTCCAAACGAATAGCGGCGATGTCGAGTTGAAGTTGCCTGCGGCTTCCTCTTTTCATCTGACTCATACGAGCAACAATGGTGACTTTGAAAATGAGTTTCCACAGGCTGAGAACAAGGATGCTCAAGGTCCTCTGGTGAATATTGTCACGAACAGTGGGGATACCAGTATCAAGGCGGGCGACTAGCATCGCAACAGGTTTTATGCGGCGGCATGCCTTGCCAGGGCCGCCGCAACTTCTCTCAGCAGGCAGAGGGAACGATTATCTCCCAGACGCTCCAGTACCGGCCTCGCCTTCTCCAGAAGGGCTTTATTTTTTGTCCGTCGAGCCAATACTATTCGCATCCGTGCCGCGTGAACGATCAGTTGGTGCGCTTCTGCATCATCGATAGCCCGCTCCAATCTCTCGTTATCTTCAGCCGCCAGCGCATCTCTGATCGCCAGATAGTAGCGGGTGGCGTCATAGTTCCAGCCTGGTTTGTAGAGATGCTCTATCGCGGTGTATGGGATAAGTACCTCATGTTCGTTGTAGAAAGCCAGTGCCGCTAACTGCACCTCGCAATGCTTATAATAGGGGAGAGCCTCCACACGAGGCACTTCGTCGCTCAGGAAAGCGGACAGCAGGAGACGCGGGAGCGAGGTGTCATCGGGATAGAGTCGCTTCACAGCTGCTACCTGCGCATCAACCGTGGCATAGTCTTCGCGTGCCAGCGCTATCTGTAAAAGCGCATAGTGGCCGACGGTACATTTCGCCATGCTGAGGCTGAATCCGCCCTGAAGCTGGAATTCCTGTAAAGAGGGAGAGAGTGCCAGCGCCTCCGACCATAGCCCGGTCATATATGCCGCCACAATCGCATGTGAAATCCCGGAGCCGAAGTGTGAGAGGGGTTGTCCCGGGTGGATCAGTGCCAGCGCGTCTTGAATCGTGCGGATGCAGTGATGATAGTCGCCCAGATAGCTATAGATGCGTGCAATCATCTGGATGGCGTCGCCGCTTTCCAGCGCGGGGAGATCAGGGATAGAGAGGCGGCGCAGAGACATCTCCAGGGCATCGTGGTAGGCTCCAGCATGGAGAGACAGTGAGGCGTAGCCATCGCATGCCTCGCTGTAAGAGACCCAATCGCCTTTTTGCTGGAAATATTCAATAGTAGCCAGCGCGTTTTGTTGTTCCTCTGCCAGCTTCAGAACCAGCTCATCGTTATAATGATATCTATAGAAGAGGCTGGCGACATGAATGCGTCGAATCTCGTCTTCATCGGCGGCTGCCTCAGCCAATCTTTGTGCCTCACTCTCGATATGTTGCAGTTCATCAGAGGTAGGACGCTGGCTGGTGTGGCCGCGCGTGTAGTTTACCAGGAGCTTGCGGTAGAGGCGTGCGCCGATCAGCGGGTCAGGTGCCTTTTCGCAGCGCCATAGCTCCAGCGCCTTTGTATAGCTTTCCGCAGTCACATCGCCCCAGCCGGTATAGTCGCCAAGCAGCTCATAGAGTTCTCCCCACTGAGATTCTGGCGCAATCTCGATGGCGCTCTGCAAATGGTTGCGTGCCTCGACAAACGCCCCGGCACGACTGGCGATAGCCCCGGCCCGTTTCAAGAAATGCAAAGCCCGTTCTGGTTGAATCGCCGGCTCTAAGGGGACGGCGGATTGACGGGACAGGCGAATCGCTTCGAGGTGATGGTACGCAAGCAGCTCGGTATATTCATCCAGGCGATGTGCCGCCAGCGTTTCCAGGCTGGTGGCGATCCTGTTGTGCCAGCGGATGCGCTCGGCCCGCGAAAGTGTGCCATAAGCAACATCGCGGATCAGCACATGTCGGATCGCGAGCGTGCCACCATCTCCCGCAACGAGCAGATCGCGGGCTAGCAGCCCCTCGATGGTATCGTCTATCTGCCGAGTGGTGTAGTCGGAGAGAATCGCTTCTAAGAGCAGAGAGCGAAACGGGCGCGTGGCGACGGCGGCAACCTGCAAGATCTCGCGCTCTTGCGGGGAGAGCTGATCGAGCCGGGCAAGAATGAGGCCGTGAACCGTATCGGGCATGGCATCCAGCGTGACCGCTCCTTCGGTCAATCCGCGCTCGGAGAGGCCACGGATCAACTCTAAGACGAAGAAAGGATTGCCGCCAGAACGATCAACGATCTGTTCGCGTGTCGTTTCCGCAATATTATGGAGCAGGCGGCCAATCAGGTCGCGCGTCTGCAAAGTTGTTAAAGGCTGCAAGGTCAGCGCGGTAAAGTTGGTATGCCCGCCGCCCCATTGTGGACGACGATCGAGTAGCTCCGGGCGGCTGAGCGCGATGAGTATGATGGGGGCCTGAATGCGTACGTTCAGGATATGCTCAACCAGATCAAGCAGGCTATCGCTGGCCCAGTGCAGATCCTCAAAAATGAGGACGCGTGGTGCCTGTTTCGCCATCACCTCAATGAGTAGCCGCCATGCGATAAAGATGCATTCACGATCGATCTCACGCGTTCCCTGCTTATCGATACCCAGGGCAACCAGCACGCAATCGGTGAGATAGTGCGCGTCGGCTGGCTCATAGCCGCCCTGTAAAAAGGCGTTGATGACGCCCTGACGACTGATATTTTCGCCGAGCAGTTCTGTGAGCAGTCCGCGCAAGGGCCAGTAAGCGAACGTCTGTCCGTAGGGGATGCAACGGATCGCTGCGACCTGAAAGTCGTCTTCGGCGGGTAGGCGGCGCAGAAACTCGGCCAGCAGGCGCGATTTCCCTGTGCCAGCCGGGGCAATGATCGAGAGGAGTTGAGGGCGCAGTTCTTCCAGTGTGCGCTCTTTGAGCAGCATGAGTTGGAGAAGATCCTGACGCCGCCCGACAAAGGGAGGATGCTCCATCTGTCGCTTTTGACGGTGCGCTCTGAGTGGAGAGCATGGTAAAGGAGAACGCTTGCCCTTGACTTCGATAGAGCGAACTTCATCGAAGTGGAAGGCGCGTTGTGCTGCTTTCATGCTGCGCTCTCCCACGAGAATCTCGCCTGGATTGGCCTGTTGCTGTAAGCGTGCTGCGATATTTACCGCGTCGCCCGTGACCAGAAACTCGCCGTGTTCCGGTTCGTTGGTGGCGATAACCTCGCCCGTGTTCACTCCTATGCGCAGCGCGAAGGCCGGTCCCAGAATCGCATCGTTTGAGACCTCTTCACGCAGCGCAAGGGCCGCTGCCAGCGCACGCTCTGCATCGTCGCCATGTGCCTGTGGGAGACCGAAGACGGCCATCACCGCATCGCCAATAAACTTTTCCAGCGTTCCCCCATACAGCGGGAGGATACGGCGAGCGTGTGCATAGTAGCGTCCCATCAGGGTACGCACATCTTCAGGATCAAGCGTATCGCCGAGCGCCGTTGAGCCAATGACATCGGCGAAGAGGATGGTGACAAGTTTTCTCTCTTCAGGCATGCGCACTTCCTTTTAGGGGTATCAAGGTGCCGGGCAGGGTCGGTACTGACGTTCTAACTACCCGATTCTAACATAAAAAAGCGGCAGTTGGAATAGGTGAGATTTCACAAATCGCTCCTTTCGATAAGAAATGAGGGAGTGTTCCCTGGAAACTTTCCGCATTACTGTGTGAGTAATGTATATATATAAAGGGATACGAAAGAGTTGAGCGTGGCTGTTGTTGGAATGGCTGTGTTTGCTATGACAACGACAGAGGCGCTGCATATGCTATATTCACTTAATGAAGGTAAAGTACGATGAAGATGCAAGAAACAAACTCTCAATCTAGAAAGCGGAAGAGTGGTGGAAAACGGCGCAATGAGAAACAGTTGCGCAAGCAAGAAGAGCTATTGCAGGGACGCTTGCAGAAGGCCAGAGCGAAGCAGGAGCGTGCTACTGAGCGTCTGGAGCGTGCCGAGGCTCGCCTTCAAAAGCGTCTGGCCCGTGTCCAACGTCTCGAAGAGCGGTTGGCGCGAGTGCGGCAAGGAGATCAAGCGGCGACGAGCGGGCCAGTGCCGCAAGAGCAGGCTGCACCTTCCGCAGCGGAGACACTAGAAGATGGTGCTTTGATCGTTCTGCCACCGCTTGAGTCTCAAACCATCGCCGAGGTGCTGGCAAACGAGGAAGCTGTGCTGATCCCGCAAGAAGAGCCGGTAATTGCAGCAGTAGAAATAGAAGTCACTGAGCCGGAGAGCGAGCCTGCGTCGCCAGCGGTTGAGACCATACAGCAGGCATTAGAGGCCCGCACCACAGCTGAGGCGGCGGAAGAGGAGGCCCGCGCCGCTGCTGAGCGCGTCCACCAGGTCTCGCAGCGACTGGAAGAGGGCATCGTGAGTGGACGCCATCTCGAACAGGAACTGGCACAACTTGAAGCGGAGCAGGAACAGGCCAGCGTTCAGGCGGAAGAGGCTCGGCGCACGGCAAACGAGGTGGAACGCGAAACCAGCGGGGCGTCTGCATTGGTTCAGGAACAAGAAGCAGAAGCATCTCCCTGGCAGGAACAGGTATGGAGTGCGCAGGAGATTGCGGAAGAAGAGGAACAGTTGGAGGTGGATGTGACGAGAAGCAGGGCCGAAGCCGCCGCGCGTGCTGCCGCCGAAGCTGAGATGCTGGCCGAAGC
>JAICIM010000535.1 GCA_025928885.1 Ktedonobacteraceae bacterium
CTTGACGGGCGCCGCGGCGCTCGTTGCCGGGGCGGGGGGCTCGTTGTGCGGTGGGTGCCCCCCCCCATACACCCCCCCGCGGCTACGAAATATCGCGCAGGTGGCACGTGTGACGAGGGTTTAAAAGTTTACGAGCATAAATCATGCCCGTAAACATATGCAGCTTTTTATTATGGATTGCGGGGATTGTGATAATCCAGGTTGCAATCGTTGGCGAGTATTTGCTCGATGGGGACCTTCCAGGCGTGTTCGTTCTCGACGCGGTTGTTCCACCACGCGATGCAGGGCTGGAATGCCTCGTATGGGATTGGTCTGGTTTTGGTATAGCTGCGACGACCTTCGGGAAGAGGAATTTCGTAGAACCAGACCTCTTTTGTGCAGGGATTGGCCTCTGAATAGAGCCGTTCCTGGGCTGCCTCAAAGAAGAGGATATTGGTTGGAATGGTGGTATAGGGCGAGAAAACACCGGCTGGCAGGCGCACGATGGTATGGAGGTGAAAGCGTGTGAGCAGGCGGCGGCGAATAGTTATGGCGCTCTCATCCCAGAAGAGGAAGCCATTGGGGACGACCACGCCACAACGTCCACCGGGCTGTTTAAGCACTTGTAGAATATATTGCATAAAGAGCAGAGGCGTGCGAGTGGCGTGCCTTTGTAGCCCTTCTGGTAAGGCATACATGGCGTTGGGTTCGTCATCGATGGTTACGAATGGCGGAGTTGTTGCGATAATGTCAATACGATCTTCCTCTTGCAATTGTCGGATATCGGTAGTGAGCGCGTTCGCCTGTATGATGTTGGGTGCTTCGATGCCATGCAGCAACATATTCATAATTGCCAGTGAGTAAGGGATGGGTTTCTTTTCGATGCCGATCAGATGATCCTGCAATTGCCTGCGTTGCTCTGGCGTGCGTACCCGGCTGGCTAATCGTCCAAACGTTTCGACCAGGAAGCCAGCCGTGCCACAAGCCGGGTCGAGCAGGGTTTCGCCGAGTTGTGGTTGCAAACGATCGATGATGAAGCGCACAAGCGCATATGATGTATAGAACTCTCCGTCGTCCCTGGTGAAACCTTGCATCTCTTTGAGCATCGTTTCATAAAAGCGTGAGACAGCCTGCAGGTCAGCAGATACATTAAAGTTGATCGTGTTGAGCTTATCAACGACCTCGCGCAAGATATAGCCAGAACGAATGTGGTTGGTTGTATCTCGAAAGATCGTACCAATGATGGTGCGGATATCGCGGTTGTCGTTGCTCCTGATTTTTGAGAGATAGGGGATCAGATCATTGTTGATAAAGGTGAGCAGTTCTTCCCCTTTGCGGCGCTGAGCCGGGTTATCATCAATTGCCCAATCGCGCCAGCGAAACCCTTTCTCAATAATGGGATTATAAGATGGTCCTTGCATCACTTCCTGAGCCTGTTCAAAATCGTCGAGGTTTTTGAGGAAGAGCAACCAGACCAGGAGGGACAGGCGATCAGTTTCGTAAGAGAGTCCCTCATCTCTTCGCAAGAGATTACGTACAGCACGCATCGTTGATGCAATCTGTTTTTGCCTTTGGGAGGATACCTCTATCTCTTCCTGTATCGCTTCATCGTCTTTTGAAGTTGCGTAGGTAAATATCTCTTCATCATCTTTTGAAGTTGTATAGATGATGTTATTATCAAATAGATTGTACAGATCCCTACCAACGTCATCGCCTATACCAATAATAAAAGCATCAAAATATTCAATAAGCGGTTGCCAATGTTGATAAGGAAAATAGTCACAGTTTCCAATGAAGATGACATCAAAATATTCAATGGGTATCTGCGAGTTATAGTGGATCGGGCTGATGTGGCCTTCTCTTGTCCTCTGCTGAGCAGTCCCTCTAATAAATGTGGTGTAGAGTTGATCCGGCGTGGTGATGCAGATAGCGGCATTCTGGTCGAGCAGGCCGCCTTGCAGATATTGAATGGTGTACAGGTCAGAGAATGTTGCTTCGCTGCCTGGGAGGGTAAGCTGTTCCAGTATACGAGCGGTATAATCTATAGTGTGGGAAGACTCAAATACATATAAAATGTGCCTTGCTCCACCATATTTCAGCAGGCGGTGCATGCTGTGGGCGGCGGTATAGGTCATGCCTGTGTTGATAGTCATCTGGACAAGAGTTTTCTGGTGATTGTTGGTAAGCGAGCTTTCAATATTTTGAATGGCTACAAACTGGTGTTCACGCAATCCCTCTCGCTCCAACGGGGGCATGTTGCGCAAACGTGTACGGAAAAGATCGTTGCGCCTGCCGCTGTCGGGTGCTTGCTTGAGCCACTGCGCCAGCGTTTCGGGACGGTGAAACGTAAAGATGGGGCGAGTGTGGGGATCAACCTCTAATGCATTGGTGAAGCGCGTCTCAAAGCCGGTGGAATTATAGATAAATGGGAGCTTGCGATACTTTGTATGTTTGACCGGCGTTTTGGTCCAGCTTTCTATAGCTCCTTCGATTGATTTGAGATCAACCACATCTTCCTCTATGTCTCTAAGTGCATCATCAGTAGGATAGGTATAGACGATTCCGACGAATTGTTGATCGACAAAAAGGAGATAGTCATCAGAGAAATAGGGGTGATGTTCTATTGCAACCCCTTGCTGGCTGCTCAGGTCTGCATCGACAAGATTCTGCACCTTCCATCCTGCATGCTCAAGCTGCGAACGAATCAAGGTTGAATCGATTGGGTGTGGTTCTGGCGATTCACTAGCTGACGATGTAAACTCACTGTGCTTCTCTGCAATTGCTAGCGTGGCTGTAAATCTCTCTTTATGCTCGATTGTAATCTTTGGTAGCTTCTTCCCCCTGACTTCGCGCTTCACCTCACAATCCAGCTTGAGTTGCGCGATGGGCAGGCCCCAGCCGTTGAGCAGGGCTATCTTGATCGTGCCGGGGGAGACGGGGTGGTGAGCGGCGGTGAGCAGGTATTCTGCCGGGCCGTAGGTGCCGCCGAAGCGATGTAGCACTATCCCCGGCTCCTGCTCTCCCAGAGGCTCGTGCGTGAAGAAGGGAGCGGTTTCGAGCACGAACGAGATTTCAAACTCTTCCTCCTGATAGGGCCAGGGACTCCCTTCGGCCAGTTGCACATCGATGGAGAGGAGATACTGTTCGCCAGCTTCGGCAATGCGCGGATAGCTGATGATCGGTTTGAGCTGGAGCGGCGGCAACTCCTGCGCTCTCTGTTCCTTCATTGCCCGACCTCCTCTCTGGCATACAGCCGCAAACGGGCCAGCGGGTTGCCATAATAGACATACATGAATGTATCGATAAAACGATAATAATCTGTTCTGGTCGGAAATGCCATCTGTTTGAGCTTTTCTAGCTCTGTTTTACGCAGGATGCGTAACATTTCGGCAATCTGAACGCCGCCCGGTTGTAGCGTTGCCCGCAAGATGTGGCCCGCGATGGTGGAGGCCGTCGCAATATCGACCTGGATGAGCGTCCCAATAAAGCCGCTGGCGCAATATCCCAGGAAGGCATCGACAAAGTTGCTGCGATCATCGAGGCTTTTTTTGATCGTGCGGGCCGATTCACAGGCGTTGATGAAGACGGTGAGCCGGGGCGACGCGCATCTGTACAGCCTCTCCAGCATGATTGATGAGAGTTCCGGCACGTCTTGTTGGAGCAGTTGTTGTCCCGAACGGCCATGACAGCCAATGTAGATCATCCCCACATCGTCTAGCGATACTTGCAGGCGGCGGTTGAGATCGGTTAGCGAGGGGAGAGCCGTGCCTGTTAGCCGTTGGAGCGCGGCCTGCTCGTCATGTATCAACTCGGCCTCGATAGCGGTGTCAAGATAGGAGATGATGGGACCGACATGGCTATCAGGTTGGGCTGAGAGGATGCGCGTGATCTCAAAGAATTGCGCTCCCAGCCAGCGAACAACACGCGCACAGGCACCCAGATAGAGCTTCGGCTGGATCTCCACCAGTTCCCAGGGGATTTCTTGCTCAGTTAGATCGACGATAATCAGATTAAACGGTTCCTGATACGTATGCAACAGCGTTTGCAGCCACTTCAGGAGGGCCGGTGGATTGTGGCGCGAGAAGTACGTCAGGCGATTGAGAATAGCCTCTGGCGTAAAATGCTGCTTCTGCTGCTTTTCGCGATATTTCTGTAATTCCTCAATACTGATGAGAGCACGTATTGCCGTCTCCTTATCGAGCTGTTGCCCGGCCTCGCTCCAGCCACGCAGGCGCACCTGATGTCTCTGCGCCGCTGACTCAACCAGCAGGATCGCCGTCTTTTCGGGCAAGCGTTGATCTATCTGAGCGATTTTAAAGATTTCTGATGGTGGCGCTTTCTGTCCACAGACAGGTAATGGATACTGCACTGCTGACATTGGGGCAGGACGCTGCGGTGTCTTGAATAGTATATTGATTGTGAGTGTGCAGGTAGGAAAGTCGGCAGGCAGGGTAAAGTCATGGCGAGATTGATCGTCAAAGACCCCCTCAAAAGGAACCCATTGTTTTGCCCGGGTGGGAGTGGTGACGCTTACATCGTAAGAGTATGAAATAGCGAGGTAGAAGCGTCCGGTGACACGCTGGCCGTCCTGTCTGATATGTTGGTTGATCGCTGAACGATCTTCTTCGCAGGTAATGACCAGCGTATATGTCTTTCCCGCTTGCAACTGTTCCACCTGCTCCGGCTCGTCGGGATCGCTCATATCGTAGACGCCTACGTTGAAATAGACGCAGCGTGGAGCCTGTTTGCTCTCTTTGGGCGCACTCTGTTGAGAGCGGCGCATCGTTGATGATGGCTGACTGGTTGCGACGGCCTGGGAAATGGCGGCTGAGCGCTGGTTTGCTCCACTCATAGCTCATCCTCCTCTTCCAGCGTTACAAGCTCAGCATCGAGCGCAGAAGCCAGGCGCATGGGCAGCTCCTGATAATAGCGCACCCGGGGCGCAAGCACGATGCGCGAGACCTGCTTGACCTGCGCTATCTCCC